>NZ_SMJZ01000124.1 GCF_004348345.1 Nonomuraea longispora | reverse complement strand
GGGGCGCTCGGCGCACCCGGTCGAACCGGGCGCACGTCACCTTGCCCTCGTAGTCGACGACGACGGCCCACCAGCCCTGGCCGTCGAGAGCGGCGAGGTCTGTGGTGACGTCGCGCAACCCGGTCGCGAGCACGCCGCCTAAGTGGGCGTATCCGTCGTGCACATCTGCCATTCTCGCAGCATCCCGGCCAGCTCCGGCGCGGCGGGCAGCGGGGTGACCGGCAGGGCCGTAGACCTTGCGGGCGGGCGCCGTGCCGCGCAGCGGCCGCAGCACCAGGCCGCGCGGCACGGCGCCGGCCAGCCAGCTCGGGCACCAGCGTCACACCCAGTCCGGCGGCGATACGGGGAGGTGCGCAGGAAGTACATCACCGGCACTCCCCCGGCCAGCACGACGGTCGAGGTGTCGCGGTTGTTCATGCCGGGACTGCTGCTGGAGGTGGATGTGATCGTGGCGCTGCCGTCCCGCCGGGCCGGCTAGGCGAGGGGGCCCGTCACCGACTCGGCCGCCGCCACGACGCCGCCGTCGGCGACCAGGCGCACCGCGGAGTCGATCTCCGGCGCCAGGAACCGGTCGGGCCCGGGGGCGGGGACGGTCTCGCGCAGCGCGCCGACCACGGCCGCCGTCGCGGGCGCCGGCTCCAGCGGGGCGCGCAGGTCGAGCGCGCGGGCGGCGGTGAGCACCTCGACGGCCAGCACCCGCGTCAGCCCGTCCACGGACCTGCGCAGCTTGCGTGCGGCCGACCAGCCCATGGAGACGTGGTCCTCCTGCATGGCCGAGCTGGGGATGGAGTCGACGCTGGCCGGCACGGCCAGGCGCTTGAGCTCGGAGACGATGGCCGCCTGGGTGTACTGGGCGATCATGTGGCCGGAGTCGACGCCGGGATCGTGGGCCAGGAACGCGGGCAGCCCGTGGTTGCGGGCCACGTCGAGGAAGCGGTCGGTGCGCCGTTCGGACATCGATGCCAGGTCGGCGGCCACGACGGCCAGGAAGTCCAGCACGTACGCGATCGGGGCGCCGTGGAAGTTGCCGTTGGACTCGACGCGGCCGTCGGCCAGTACGGCGGGGTTGTCGACGGCGCTGGCCAGCTCCCATCCGGCCACGGTGGCGGCGTGCGCGATGGTGTCGCGGGCGGCGCCGGCGACCTGGGGCGCGCAGCGCAGGGAGTAGGCGTCCTGGACGCGGGTGCAGGCGTCCGGGTCGCGATGGCTGGCCATGATGCCGGAGTCACGCAGGATTCTCGTCATGTTGGCGGCGGACCGGGCCTGGCCGGGGTGCGGCCGCAGCGCCTGCAGCTCGGGCGCGAACACCCTGTCGGTGCCGAGCAGCGCCTCCACGCTCATAGCGGCGCTCACGTCGGCGGTCCTGACCAGCCTGGTGAGGTCGTCGATGGCGAGGATCAGCATGCCCAGCATGCCGTCGGTGCCGTTGATGAGCGCCAGGCCCTCCTTGGCGGCCAGTTCGACGGGCTCGATCCTGGCCTGCTTGAGCGCCTCGGCGGCCGGCTGCACCGCCCCTGAGGCGTCGCGTACGACACCCTCGCCCATCAGCGTGAGCGCGACGTGCGCCAGCGGCGCCAGGTCGCCGGAGCAGCCGAGGCTGCCGTATTCGTGCACGACCGGTGTGATGCCCGCGCTGAGGAGCGCGGCCAGGGTCTTCGCCGTGACCGGCCTGATGCCGGTGTGGCCGGTGGCCAGCGTGTGCAGGCGCAGCAGCATGAGTGCGCGTACGACCTCGGTCTCGACCTCGGGCCCGCTGCCGGCCGCGTGCGAGCGCACCAGGGAGCGCTGGAGCTGGGCGCGCAGCTCCGGGTCGATGTGCCGCGTGGCCAGCGCGCCGAACCCCGTCGAGATGCCGTACGCGGGCGTCGGGCTCTCGGCCAGCTCGTCGACCCGCTGGCGGGCGGCGGCCATGGCGGCGACCGCGTCGTCGGTGAGCCGCACCGGGGCGCCGTGGCGGGCCACCTGGATGACGTCGTGGAAAGTGAGGGGCTCCGGGCCGACGTTCACGACTCCGTTGTCGCGCATGGTGTCTCTCTCGCTGCTAGGTAACCGGCGTACCCGATGTTAGCTCCTTACCGGCGAACAACGCCGACAGCCCCCGCCCGCCCTCGTCGGTGAGGACGACGGACCTCGGCACCGCGCCCCGGCGCAGCCAGCCGCGCTCCAGCAGCACTCCCGTGATCGCCGCGCCGAGCGCGCCGCCGAGATGGGCCCTGCGCTCGGTCCAGTCCAGGCATTCGGGGGCGAAGCGCCTCCTGGAGCCGCGCGCGCCGGTCACGTCCACCCCGAGGCCCGACAGCAGCCGCTCCCCCGCGTCCGTGAGGTCGTGCGCGGCGTAGTAGCCGCCCTCCTTGAGCCGGTCGAGCAGGGCCACGCCCGCCCGTCCCGCCAGGTGGTCGTAGCACGTGCGGGCCTCCTCCAGCAGGCGGGCCTGCCGCGACTGGCGCAGCGAGCGCACGGGCGGGCGCCCGCTGATCCTGGCCAACGCCTCCAGTACCTCGGCCACCTCGTGACCGGCCAGCCGATAGTAGCGGTGGCGGCCCTGGCGCTCGACGTCCACGAGGCGGCCGTCGAGCAGCCTGGCCAGATGGGCGCTCGCGGTGGCGGCGCTCACCCCTGAGACCCTGGCCAGTTCCCCCGCCGCCAGCGCCCGCCCGCCCAGCAGCGCCGTCAGCATGGCGGCCCGCGTCGGATCCGCGATGAGCGAGGCGACGGGCGCGACGTCGGCGTCACGTGCGATGTGCTCCACGCCTGCCACGCTAGTACGGCGACATTTCGCCCGGCGTCGAAAGGTGACCGTCAACGCCTGCCGAGGGCCTTGCCGATCATGTCCCTGGCCCGGTCCATCAACGCCAGGGGCGCACCCATCAGCATGTTCCTGGCGGCGGACTCCGTGCCGGGGTGCGGGCGCACGGGCGCCAGGGCCTCCGCCGCCCTCACCGCCGCCGCCATGGCCCGCCGCTCGACCACGGAGGTGTGCGCCCGCAGCTTGACGAACTCGTAGCGCTCCTCGCTGCGCGCGTGCGCCGTCACGGCCGTGCGCAGCTCGCCCAGCCGATCCCAGAACTTCGGGTGGTCCACCCCGTCCTTGTGCAGCTCGACGAGGAGCCGCTTGGCGCGGTTCTCCTCCCGCAGCCGGTCGGCCACCACGCCGTGGCCGTTGTCGAGCTTCCTGCGCGCGTACGGGTGCACGATCTCCTCCTCGGCCGTCTCGTGCACGCACAACATCCGCGTCAGCCGGTCGAACGCCTCCTCGACCTTGTCCGGAGGCGCCTTCTCCACCTCGTCGAACAGGTCCCTGATGCGGCCGTGCTGGGCCATCAGGAGATCGATGACATCGTGTTCACCCACGAGTGCGCCTTACCCCCGCGCCCCGGGGGACACGCGCTCCGTTACCGAACACGGGCCTTACGGGGACCTAACACGGAGGTCACCCCGCGGGTACACGGGGCAGGCGTCGGCCGCAGGAGGCCCGGCCGCTAGAGTCCGGCCATGACCTCGGTCGCCCTCGTCACCGGCGGGTCCCGCGGCCTCGGAGCCGTCATCGCGCGCAGGCTCGCCGCCGACGGCCTGGCCGTCGCCGTCAACCACCACGCCAACGCCGACGGCGCCCGGCAGGTCGTCTCCGCCGTCCGGGAGGCGGGCGGCACGGCGGAGGCGTTCGCCGCCGACGTCACCGAAGAGGCCGGCGTCACCGGTCAGCGCCTCACCGTCAACGGCGGCCACACCTGACCTGCGCGGGCTTATCCAGTTTGGGGACTCGGCCGGAATTCGCTAGAGTTCTCTCGTCGCCCGGCGCGAGCGGGGCGCACGCGGAAGTGGCTCAGTGGTAGAGCATCACCTTGCCAAGGTGAGGGTCGCGGGTTCGAATCCCGTCTTCCGCTCGGGGCTTCCGGCTCGGTGGCGTGGCCGAGAGGCGAGGCAGCGGCCTGCAAAGCCGTAGACACGGGTTCAAGTCCCGTCGCCACCTCGCAGTGCAAGGACGATTAGCTCAGCGGGAGAGCGCTTCCCTGACACGGAAGAGGTCACTGGTTCAATCCCAGTATCGTCCACCACCTCATGTGCCCCAGGTCTGCGGCCTGGGGTTTTGCGCATGGCGCTGGCCATGCGGCCCGTCCGGCGCGACGATCATCTCATGGACACGCAGGAGATCGCCGACCGCCTCGAGATCACCGGCCTGCTGGCCCGCTACGCCCACGCGCTCGACTCCGGGCGGTGGCACCTGCTCGACGAGGTGTTCACCGCCGACGCCGTGATCGACTACACCTCGGCGGGCGGCATCAGGGGCGCCCGCGACGAGGTCAGGGTCTGGCTGGCGGGGGTGCTCGAGCACTGGCCGGGCAGGCTGCACCTGATCGGGGCGCCGAGCATCGACGTACGCGGCGGCGAAGCGCGGGTGAGCGCGCCCTTCACCGACACCCTCGCCCCCACGAAGGACCTGGTGGCGGCGGACGCCGAGGGTTTCCTGCACGGCGGCGGCTGGTACCACCACCTCATGTGCCGTACGCCCGGCGGCTGGCGCAGCGTGGAACTGGTCGAGGAGCAGAGCTGACGCACCGCCCGCTGAGCTCGGGCGTGTCACAGCGTCGCGGGGTCGTTCGTCTTGTTGGTGTAGAAGGCCCGGCCGAGCGCCGCCGCTCCCGTCCCGCTCGCGAGGTGAAGCCCTTGCCGTCCACCCCGGACGCCTCCCACACCGGCCACACCGGCCACACCGGCCACACCGGCCACACCGGCCACACCGGCCACACCGGCCACACCGGCCACACCGGCCACGCCGGTCACGCGGCCTGGCGGATCGCCGTCGAGGCCAGCGAGGGGCTGGTCACGGCCGGCGCGCGGCCCGTGTACGCGCTGCCGTCCTTCCGCGGCTCGTTCTACCTGCGCCCGGCCGCGTCGCTGGCGGGGTTCGCGCTGAGCTTCCCGCTGCCGTCCCCGGCCCCGTCGCCGGGCGAGCTGACGTGGGAGGCGGTGGAACTGGGCGCGGGCGGGTCCCCGCGCGAGGTCGCCGGGCAGGGCTCCCTGCGGCTGGGGCGGCGGCTGGCCTTCGCCCCCGTGTCGGGCCGGTGCGTGGAGGTGCCCGGGGGCCGCTCCGGACGCCCGTACCTGAAGATCATGCTCGTGACGCGGCTGCCGCTCGCCCTGCGCTGGCCGCCCCCGGCCTGGCACCGGCTGCGGCCGGCCACGCTGCGGCTGTTCACCGAGATCCGGCCCGCCCTGGAGCGGTGACCTGCCTGCACGAGGGGCGTCCTGCCGCCTCCGGGGTGGATCCGCCGGGCGGCCTATCCTCTCTGTGACGGCCCTCTGACGGGCATCACGTGGGAATCGGGGCGAGCGCGTGAAGGTGATCCTTTTCGGGGCGACCGGGACGGTCGGGCGCGGGGTGCTCAGGGAGTGCCTGCGTGACGACCGGGTGACGGCGGTGCTCGCCGTCGGCCCCGTCCCGTCGGGGGCCGGCCATGCCAAGCTGCGCGAGATCGTGCACGCCGACCTGCTCGACCTGTCCACGATCGAGGCCGGGCTGCGCGGCCATGACGCGGCTTTCCTCTGCGTCGACGGGTCCCGGCACGTCGACGTGGCCCTCTCCGTGGGCGAGACGCTGGCGCGGGTCAACCCCGGGTCCGCCTTCGTGTACGTGTCGGCGGGGGCCGGGGGGAATGGAGCGGCCGAGAACGCGCTGCTCGCGCTGCCGTTGCGGTCCTACGTGTTCCGGCCGGGGCACGTCCGTCCTTCGGACGGCGTCACGTCGCCGGCCGGGTTCCACCGGCTGGCCTACATCGTCGTCCGGCCGCTCCACCCCGTCCTGCGGAGGATCTTCCCCGCGACGGCGACCACGCCCGAGCGCATCGGCCGGGCGATGATCACGGTCGCGGAGCGTGGCGCGCCCCGGCGGGTGCTCGGGCCCGACGGCATCAACGCACTCTGATCCGCGCCCACCCGTGTCCACGGGCGATGGCTGATGGTGGAATATCGGGACGGGCTTCGGCGCTACGTTTTTTGTCAAACTTTCAACGGTCATGGACGGTGACTAACGTGCAGTTCGGGATCTTCAGCGTGGGCGACGTGACCACCGACCCCACCACGGGCCGGACGCCGTCCGAGCACGAGCGCATCAAGGCGATGGTGACGATCGCCCTCAAGGCCGAGGAGGTCGGCCTCGACGTGTTCGCGACCGGCGAGCACCACAACCCGCCGTTCGTGCCGTCCTCGCCGACCACCATGCTCGGCTACGTCGCGGCCAGGACCGAACGGCTCACGCTGTCCACCGCCACCACGCTGATCACCACCAACGACCCGGTGAAGATCGCCGAGGACTTCGCCATGTTGCAGCACCTGGCGGACGGCCGGGTGGACCTCATGATGGGCCGGGGCAACACCGGGCCGGTCTACCCGTGGTTCGGCCAGGACATCCGCCAGGGCATCCCGCTGGCCATCGAGAACTACGCGCTGCTGCACCGGCTGTGGCGCGAGGACGTCGTCGACTGGGAGGGCCGCTTCCGCACGCCGCTGCAGGGCTTCACCTCGACGCCGCGCCCGCTCGACGGGGTGCCGCCGTTCGTGTGGCACGGCTCGATCCGCAGCCCCGAGATCGCCGAGCAGGCCGCCTACTACGGCGACGGCTTCTTCGCCAACAACATCTTCTGGCCGAAGGAGCACTTCATGCGCCTGATCAACCTCTACCGTGAGCGCTACGCTCACTATGGTCACGGCACGCCCGAGCAGGCCATCGTCGGCCTGGGCGGCCAGGTGTTCATGCGCAGGAACTCCCAGGACGCGGTGCGCGAGTTCCGCCCGTACTTCGACAACGCGCCCGTCTACGGCCACGGGCCGTCGCTGGAGGAGTTCACGGCGGAGACGCCGCTGACGGTGGGCAGCCCGCAGCAGGTCATCGACAGGACGCTGCAGTTCAGGGAGCACTTCGGCGACTACCAGCGGCAGCTGTTCCTCATGGACCACGCGGGCCTGCCGCTGAAGACGGTGCTGGAGCAGCTCGACCTCCTGGGCGAGGAGGTCGTGCCGGTGCTGCGCGAGGAGTTCGCCAAGGGCCGCCCCGCCGAGGTGCCCGGCGCCCCGACCCACGCCTCCCTCGTCGCGGCGGCGAACTCCGCCGCGTCCGTCACCGCCTGACCCGCCCAGATCCGCAGGACATGGAAGGACCGACGCACATGAAGCTCGCCATCGTCACCGCCGGCCTGACGCAGCCCTCCTCCACGCGCCTGCTCGCCGACCGCCTCGCCGAGGCGGTGCGCCGGCGGCTGGAGGAGCGGGGGGAGGCGGTGGACGTACGCGTGGTCGAGCTGCGCGAGCTGGCCGTGGACATCGCCGGCGCTTTCGTGGCCGGCTTCCCCAACGCCCGGTTGCGCACGGCGATCGAGGAGGTGACGCGGGCCGACGGGCTCATCGCGGTCACGCCGATCTTCAGCGGCTCGTACAGCGGCCTGTTCAAGAGCTTCTTCGACGTGATCGACAACGCCGCGCTGGAGGGCAAGCCCGTGCTCGTCGCGGCCACCGGCGGCACCGTCCGCCACTCGCTGGCGCTGGAGCACGCGCTGCGACCGCTGTTCGCCTACCTGCGCGCGGTCGTCGTGCCGACGGCGGTCTACGCGGCGTCGGAGGACTGGGGCGGCGGTGGCGACGCCTTCACCGACGGCCTCGGTGCGCGCGTCACCCGCGCGGCGGGCGAGCTGGCCGGGCTGCTGGAGCACCGCGCGCCCCGGCGGGACGACGCCGAGGAGGTCGTCCCGTTCGAGCAGCAGCTCGCGGCCCTGCGCCCCGCTGACGGCAAGGTGCGCTGACGGCCGCGGGAACGCGGACCCGCCGTGCCCCCGCGGTCCCTGTCAGCGTTTGACGGCCACCACCGTGTACGGCGTCTCCGGGGTCGGCGTCGTGGTGAAGCGGGCGTTGGGCAGGTAGAGCCGGTGGCCGTAGGCGGCGACCGTCGTGGGCACGTCGAAGCGGGGGTCGGTCAGCCGCTTGACGATCTTGCCGGACGAGCCGTCGCGGGCCAGTCCGACGGCGGCGACCGTGTTGTCCCGGTTGAGCACGGCGTACAGGGTGCGGCCGGAAAGGAGCAGTCCGTCGCCGTTGGTGAGCGCCTCGCCGCCCAGGTCGACCTCGGTGGTGGCGCCGGATGACGGGTCGGCCTCGAACAGCTTGCCGGTGTTCGACTGGACGACGAGCAGCGACCTGCGGTCGGGGCTGGGGGCGATGCCGTTGGCGTTGATGCCGGAGCCGTACTCGATGTCGCCCTTCAGCGGGATCGTGACGGCCTTGGCGGGAAGCGCGCCGCCGCGCCCGAGCTTCAGCTTGTAGAGCACCGGGTTGGTGGAGTCGGTGAAGTAGGCGGCTCCGCGGGTGAGGATGACATCGTTGACGAACGACTCGCCGGTGGCCAGTTTGTACGACTTGATCACCTTGCCGGTGCGCAGGTCGATCACCCGGGCGTCGCCGCCCGTCCCACCCGCCACGAACAGCCGCCGCCCGTCCGTCTCGAGACCGAGCGACGGCGTGCCCGGCCCCTTGCTGACGACGGACCCCTTCCCGGTGCGCAGAGAGGCCCGGTAGATGTCACCGGTCGCGCGGGAGCCGAAGTAGGCGTACGGGCCCGGCCCGATCGCGATGCCCTCGGGCTGGAACCCGTCGGGCAGGTCGAACGTGCTGGGCTTGCCCGTGGCCTGCGCGGGCACACTGCCCACGAGGACGACGGCCAGGGCGCTGAGTGCGGTCTTCAGGATCGCGGATCTCATGCGCCCACGATGCCTCCGCGCGCGGGGGCGGGCAACGGCCGCCGCCGGGCTTCACAGCGAGTTCGCAGGAATGCCCGGGGACGGGCGAAGGGGGCCTCACGCGAACGGATCTCGCGCGGTAGTTTGGGACAGAGCCGAACAAACGGGGTTTTAACATGTCAAACGGTGCCCGTCATGCTCTCGGAGTGCTCGCCGGGCTGCTCCTGCCGCCCCTGATCGTCGCCGGGCTGTCGTACGGCGTCGGCGAGTTCACCACGCGTACGCGGATCACGTTCGAGCCCTCCTGGCTCGGGCTGGCCCTCGTCGCCGCGGCGGCGATCGCGTTCGCCTTCCTGGTCGGCTCCCGCCTGTCGCCGGTGGCGTCGCTGCTCGGCGGCCTCCTGATCACCGCGCTGGGCGTGCTGCCCATCCTGGAGCTGATCACCCGCCAGCGGCTCCTGCCGACCCAGTGGCTGCCGCCCGAGGCCGGGATCGGCTTCCAGACGCTGGCCCACTCGTCTCTGCTGTTCTTCCTCGGGGTGACGGTGCTGGTCGTCTCCATGTTCCCGTCGAGGTGGCGGGCCGCCGACCGCCGACCGCCTCCCGACCAGCACTATGAATACGGCCCCGACTACGGGCCCGGCTACGGGCCCGGCTACGGGCCCGACTACAGGCCCGCGCAGGCGCCGTACCCGTCGCAGAGCGGCCCCGATGACGCCACGCGGCCGATGTTTCGCGAATGAGCCCGGCAGGGCCTGACAGAATGCCGCCATGCGCGACCAAAAGATCGTCGACTTCCTGGCCGAGCTGGCCGGCAGAGTACCCGCGCCAGGCGGCGGCGCGACCGCGGCCCTGCACGTGGCACAGGCAGCCGCGCTGCTCGGCATGGTGGCCCGCTACACCACCGGAGAGAAGTACGCCGACCACGCAGGCACCGTCGCCGGCGTGATCGACGAGACCGACACCCTGCGAGGGCAGGCGCTGAAGCTGGCGGAGGAGGACGCCGCGGCCTTCACCGCGGTCACCGACGCCTACCGCCTGCCCAAGGGGGAGGAGCGCAGCGCCGCCATCGCGAGGGCGCTGGGCGCGGCCGCCGAGCCGCCCGCGCGCGTGGCCGAGACGGCCACGCGCGTCGTCGAGCTGTGCGAGCTGCTGCTGCCCATCGCCAACCGCAACCTCGTCACCGACGTCGCCGCGGCCGCCGACGCCGCGCGCGCCGCGCTCACCACCGCGAGGGTGAACGTCGAGGTCAACCTGGGCGGCCTCGTGGACGAACGCGTACGCCACGAGCTGGCGGCCCGCCTGTCCGGCGTCGACGCGGCCGTCGCCAGAGCCGACCAGGTGACGGACTCGGTACGCGAGGAGATCAACCCGTGAAGACGTTGCCCGGCAAGGAGCTGGCCGCGGCCGTGCGCGCCCAGACGCAGGCCGAGGCGGCCGCCGGCCCGCAGCCGCGCCTGGCCGTGGTGGTGGCCACGGCCGACGAGGCGAGCCTGTGGTACGTCCGCTCGATCGCCAAGGCGGCGGCCGGCGTGGGCATCGCCTGCGACCTCGTCGACCTGGGCCCCGGCGCGGCCCCCGACCGGATCGGCGAGACGCTGGCCCGCCTCAGCGCCGACCCGAACGTGCACGGCGTGATGATGCAGACGCCTCTGCCCGCGGGCGCGTCCGCGCAGGAGCTGGCCGGCGCGATCGACCCGCGCAAGGACGTCGACGGAGCCAACCCGCTCTCGCTCGGCAGGCTGGCGGCCGGGCTGCCCGCGTTCCCACCCGCCACGGCGGCCGCCGTGATGGCGCTGCTCGACCACTACGAGGTGGAGCTGGAAGGGCGGCGGGCCGTGGTGGCCGGCCGTTCGACCGTGGTGGGCAAGCCGCTGGCGCACCTGCTGCTCGACCGCAACGCCACCGTCACCGTCTGCCACTCGCGCACCCGCGACCTGGCCTCCGTCACCTCCACGGCCGAGGTGCTGGTCGCCGCGGTGGGCCGGGCCGGGCTGATCGGCGCCGCGCACGTCGCGCCCGGCGCGGTGGTGATCGACGTCGGCACCAATCCCACCGAGGACGGCGGGCTGACCGGCGACATCGCCTCCGGCGAGGTGGCCGCCGTGGCGGGCGCGCTCACCCCGGTGCCCGGCGGCGTCGGCCCGGTGACGACCGCGCTCCTGCTCCGCCACACCGCCAGGGCCGCTAACCTGCCGTGACGTCCCCGTTGTCTTCTCGCCCCGGTGTCCCCGCCGGGCGTACCCGCACATGCTCACCGACACACACCGGGAGGCCCCACGATGGGTGATGTCCTGATCGTCCAGAACAGCCGCAGCGGCGGCCCCGGCCGCGTGGGCGAGTGGCTGCGGGACGCCGGGCTGGAACTGGACGTCGTGCACGCCCACGACGGCGCTCCCCTGCCCGCACGCCTGGAGCACAACGCCATGATCGTGCTGGGCGGCGGCTACCTGCCCGGCGACGACGACCGGGCGCCGTGGCTGGCCGGCACCCGGCGGCTGGCGGGCCAGGCGCTGGCGGACGGCGTGCCGTTCTTCGGCATCTGCCTGGGCGGCCAGCTCATCGCCGAAGTGGCGGGAGGCGAGGTGACCGGCGACACCGGTGCCCCCGAGAGCGGCAGCGTCCCGGTCACGATCCGGCCCGAGGCCGGCGCCGACCCGCTGTTCCACGGCCTGCCCCCTGTGGTGCCCGCCATCGAGCACCACAAGGACGCCGTCACCAGGCTGCCCGACGGGGCCGTGCACCTGGCGGAGACGCAGGCGTGCCCGTACCAGGCGTTCCGGGTGGGCGAGCGGGCGTGGGGCGTGCAGTTCCACCCGGAGGTGACGCCCGCGCGCATCCGGGAATGGCGGGCCGAAGGGTTCGACCCCGTCGAGATCTACGAGCAGGCGGTGGCGGACGAGCCGGTGTCCACGCCGATCTGGCGCCGGATCACCGCCAGGTTCTCCGCGCTCGTGAGGGAGCGGGCGGGCGTCCCGGTCAGCTCGCGTACGAGTCCCAGCCCAGCTTGATCGCCACGGCCAGCCCGCAGGCCGCCGCCAGGTACCGCAGGCCGGCGCCCGGGAGCCTACGAGCGATCTTGGGGCCGGTCCACCCACCCAGCAGGAATCCGACCGCCAGCGGCACCGCCGCCCCCCAGTCCACCGGGCCGAACATCGCGAACCCGAGCGCCGCCACCGCGTTCGCCAGCCCGGACAACACGTTCTTCATCGCGTTGAGCTTGGCCGCGGGCTGGGCGAACGTGGCCGCCAGCACGGCGAACACCATCAGCCCTCCGGCCGCGCCGAAATAGCCAACGTAGATCGTCACGGCGAACAACCCCACCCGCGCCGTCATGCCGTGCTCGCCGCTCGCCCGGCCGGACGGCGGGCGGGCCAGCAGCAGCGAGGCCATCGCGATCAGCCACGGCGCGATCAGCTCGAACGTCTCGGCCGGGGTCACCAGCAGCAGGAACGCGCCCGTGGCGCCGCCCACCGCGGCCACCGGGCCCAGCCGGAGCATCCGGCCGCCCTCCCCGGCCAGCTCGGGCCGCGAGCCGGCCGCGGCGCCGATGCCGGTGAAGACGAGGGCGACGGTGTTGGTGACGTTCGCGGTCAGCGGGGGCAGCCCGAACGCGAGCAGCGCCGGATAGGAGACGATCGAGGCGAGGCTCACGACCGTGCTCACCACGCCGGCCACCACACCGACGCCGAGCAGACCGAGCACCTCTCCGACGAGCACCTCGACATGCTAGGCGGTGTCCCGTTCGTCGCTGAGGGTGGGTGGATCGTACGGCACGGTCCCCGTCTCTCACGCGAGCGCCGCGGCGATGGCCTCGGCCGTGGCCTGCCAGATCGGGGTGGCGGGGGTGATGACGTCGAAGTGGTCGCCGGGCAACTCCAGGTACGTCACGTCGTCCCCGGCACGTCCACCGGAACCTCGTTCATGACGACCGACCCTACTCAACGATCTCCGGCCGGGACGGCGTACCTTGATCGGGTGCGGGTACGACGACTTCATCCATGGCCGGCCGGCGTCGCGGAGGCGGAGTCCGTCCAGGACCGGCTGCGCGGACACGTCGAACTGACGGGCCCCACCGACTTCGCGCTGGTGGCGGGCCTGGACGTGCACTACCACGGCGACGACGCGGTGACGGCGGCCGTGGTCGTCCTCGACGGGGACACCCTCGCGGTGGTGGAGCAGGTGGTGGCCGAGGGGAGGGTGGCGTTCCCGTACGTGCCGGGGTTGTTCGCCTTCCGCGAGCTGCCCACCCTGATCGACGCCCTCGAACGGCTCACCGTGACGCCTGATCTGCTGCTCTGCGACGGGTACGGGCTGGCCCATCCGCGCGGGTTCGGGCTGGCCTGCCACCTGGGCGTGCTCACCCGGCTGCCGACGCTGGGGGTGGGCAAGACGCCGTTCGTCGGCACGCATAAGCCTCCCGGGCCGGAACGCGGCTCGTGGACGCCGATCGTCCACGAGGGCTCCACGGTCGGGCGGGCGCTGCGCACGCAGCGGGGAGTCAAACCGGTGTACGTCTCCCAGGGCCATCGCGTCTCCCTGGACACCGTGACCGGCCAGGTCCTCCGCCTGGCTGCCCGCTACCGCCTTCCCGAGCCCATCCGCCACGCCGACCACCTGGCCCGCCACCCCTCCTGACGTGCCGCCGGACCCGGTCCCGCACGCAGCGGAGCGCCGTACGGTTCCGAGTCCGGATGCGGAGAGCCGTGGCCCCGGGGTGCGTCAGCGGCGCCAGGACCAGACGACGAGCCACACGCAGAGCCCGAAGAGCGCCATCCCGAGCGGCACGTGCGTCATCACCGCCCCGGAGCCGCCCAGCATCGACTGGACGAACCCGAGCAGCAAGATCGCCACGCTGACGAGCGCGGGCCAGCCGGCGACGCGGCCCGGACGCCATATCAGCACGGCCACGATGAGCTGCACCAGCCCCAGCAGGTGCACGACGAACGACCCCGTCCCGTGCAGGCCGGCGCCGGCGCCGCTCATGAGCTGGCCGGCCGTCACCGCCTGCGCGAACACGACGGCCGTGTTGAGGACGGCGACGACCTTGAACGCGGTCATGTACCCGCTGCCCTTGGCGACCTCGGTTACCACTGGACTTCTCCTTCGGCCTGGTGTGAAGGCCTCCAGGATGATCCCGGAGCGGGCGCCGCGGCATCCGCCGGCCGTCGTCATCCCCACTACGCCCCTCGTCGTACGTCAGGTCCGCCCGTGGGTTCCCGACGAGGCCAGCGGCGGCAGGACGGCCTGGGCGTCGGCGCCCCCGAACCACAACCCGATCACGAACGCGGCGGTCGCCTCCAGCTGCATCGCCCGGTCGAGGCCTCCCCCGTCCAGCGGGGTGCAGCCGAGGCCGGCGACCAGCGTGCGGGCCGCGTCCATGGCGCCGGGGTCGTCGCCGCACAGCGGCACGGCCAGCGGACGCCCGTCGAACACCGGCGGCGTCATCCGCCACACGTCCACGTGACACAGGTTGAACGCCTTCACGACATGACCTCCGGTGAGATCCCGGATCATGCGTGCGATCGGTCGCGTGGGGTCATATCGGTCAGGGGCGGCAGCATTGGTCACGTCGATGACAGGCTTGTCCCGCATTGACGGACGTGCGGCCTGGAGCACGTCCACCAGGCCCGCCTCCCTGACGGCGACCACCACGACCTCACCGAACCCGGCCGCCTCCGCCCACGTCCCGGCCCGCACGTCCACCTCGGCGGAAGCCGCCGGCGCCGCCACGAGCTGCCGGCGGGCGGCCTGGGCTCGCACCCTTTCTGCCTGGGCCGCGCTCCGGTCCAGGTCGCGGCCGCTGATCATGACCGGATGGCCCGCGCCGGCCCACTGGGTGCCGAGGGCGTCCGCCATGTTGCCGGCGCCCAGGATCCCGATACGCATGTTCGTCCTCCAAGAAGGGGTTTGCTTGGATGACAACGGTAGAAATCCCGTCGCACACCATCCGGTGCCTAATGGAGGCTTCGTTGTTCCTCGCCGACTGTCAGGCCAGGCTCGCCTTCGACCTGGTCGCCAACACCTGGAACGCGGTCGTCGTCTGGGCGCTGCGCCATGGCCCGCGACGTCCGGGGCGGCTGCGGGAGGAGATCGGCGGGATCAGCCCGAAGGTCCTCACGGAGACGCTGCGCCGCCTGGAGTTCAACGGCCTGGTGGTACGGCGCGCCTACGCCGAGGCTCCGCCCCGCGTGGAGTACGAGCTGACCGAGCTGGGACGCAGCCTCCTGGGGCCGATCGAGGCGTTCGGCGTGTGGGCGTCCGACCACGCCGACGACGTCATGGCCGCCCAGGACCGCCGATCCCGCGATCACATGATGTAAGAAATCTTTAACCCAGCGTGACTTTCCCACTACTCTGGGTAGCGTCAGTTCGACATCCCGTACCCAGGAGGTTCGATGTTGCCCACCCCTCGGCGGATCATGGTCGCCGTGGTCGCCGCCGGCGGCCTGGCCCTGTCCGCCGCCCCCGCCGCCCATGCCGTCGTCGACCCCTTTCAGCTGGGGACCTGCCTGCTCGCGTCCCCCGCTGAGCTGAGCGGCCTGGTCGATCCCGCGGCACTGACCGCGCCGGCGGAGCTTCCGGTCGTCGGCTGCCTTCAGCCATGACCGCCACCGTCCCGGGCCATGACCCGTCGTCCGGCGGCGTCGCCCGCGTGGGCGAGGAGCGGCGGCGAGGAGCTCCGCCGACGTTCCGCGTCGTGATCTCCGCAGCCGTGCTTGTGGCCGGCGCGTCCCCGATCCCGCTGGATCCGCTCGGCAACGGCTCGCCGCTCATCGATGTGGAGACCGTGGTCCAGCACATCAACGTACTGACGTCCTAGTGAGACTCGCGCAAGTACCCGTGACCGCGTCGCGCGCGAGGTCACAGAAGATGCCGGCACGGGTCGGCTACGTCATGTTCCTGAGCCGATGGATTCAGGCCCCGCTCTACCTGGGGCTGATCGTCGCCCAGGTCGTCTACGTGTGGCGCTTCATGGCGGAGCTGATCCATCTGATCCATCTCGGGTTCGGCGGCACGCCGGCCGAGACCACGGTCATGCTGATCGTCCTCGGACTCGTGGACGTCGTCATGATCTCCAACCTGCTGATCATGGTCATCATCGGCGGCTACGAGACGTTCGTCTCGCGGCTGCGCATCGAGGGCCATCCTGACCAGCCCCAGTGGCTCTCGCACGTCAACGCCAACGTGCTGAAGGTCAAGCTGGCCATGGCCATCATCGGCATCTCGTCCATCCATCTCCTCCAGATCTTCATCAACGCGGCCAGACCGGCCATCACCGACAGGGAGTTGCTATGGAAAACACTGATCCACCTGACCTTCGTGGTCTCGGCGCTGGCTCTGGCGCTGATCGACCGGATGATGGAGGGCGGACGGCCACAGCACGACACCGGCGACGGCGTCAACCCCGCCAGCATGCAGGCCGCCTAGGCAGGCCGGCGCACCTCGCCGTGACGCGGTGGTGCCGAGGGTGGGGGTTCTGATGGGAACGAGGCGTCTCGTCGCGGCGGGGCTCGGGGCCGCGGTGGCGAGCGTGACGTTCCCGTACGCCGCGCAGGGTGCGGTCACGCCGCCGCCTGCGGCGATCGCCCAGGCTCCGGCGCCCGGCACGGCCGCCGAACCCGCCGAACCCGCCGAACCCGCTGAGCCGGCGGAGCCCGCGGAGCCCGCTGCGGCTTCGGGCAAGTCGCTCGTCGGTGACGTGATCATCTTCAATGACGAGATCGTCGAGCCTGTGTCGGCTCCGGTGAGCACGTGCGGCGGGCTGGTGCCCGTGCTCAGCACCGCACCCGGTTCCTGCGACGGGGCCTCGCGCGTCTCCGACGACGACGCCTGACCCGGACGTGCCCGCCCACACCGTGGGCGGGCACGTCCTCAGCCGTACAGGCCTTCGAGCACCGCGGCCACGCCGTCCTCGTCGTTGGACAGCGTGCGCCGCTCGATCGCCGCCAGCACCAGATGGTGCGCGTTCGCCATGGCGTAGCCGGCGCCCGCGTACGCGAGCACCGCCAGATCGTTGGGCATGTCGCCGAACGCCACCACCTCGCCGGCCTCGACCCCGCGCTCCCTGCAGAGCCGGTCGAGCGCGCCGGCCTTCGTCACCCCCGGCGCGCTGATCTCCAGCAGCCCCTCTACCCCGGAGTACGTCACCTCGGCCTGGCCCTCGACGGCCGCCACGACGGCGGTGAACATCTCGTCGGCGGTGTGCGCGGCCGACATGGCGAGCAGCTTGACGATGGGCTCGCCCTCGTCGAACACCGATCCGACCTCGCGGTAGTACGCCAGGTCGTCGACGAGACGACGGGTGTAGGCGGCCTCGGTCAGCACGTTCCTGCCCGTCTCGACGGCGATGCCGACGCCGGGGATGGCCTCGGCCAGCGTGGCGGCGACTGTTCTGGCCGCTTCGGGCGTGAGCGGACGGCTGTGGATGATCTCGTCGGCGGCCACGTCGTAGGTGACGGCTCCGTTGCTGCAGATCGCGATGCCGGTGACGCCGGTCTGCTCGGCGATCGCGCGGACGCCGCGCGGCGCCCTTGCGGTGACGAAGACGATCTCGGCGCCGGCCGCCCGCGCGGACCGCAGCGCCTTCCTGGTGCGAGGGGTGATGGTGCCGGTCGAGGTCAGGAGGGTTCCGTCGAGGTCGGTGGCCACGATGCGCGGCGAGATCACGGTGCTCACCCCGGCGATTATCCCTGGCCCGCCTCGTACGTCAGGTCCGTGGTCGTCCCCTGACGGCGGCGCGCACCCCTGGACCGCGGCCTTCGCGCGCCTCCTTCCCCGGCCGGCCGGCAGGCGACCGCTCGTCCGGTCAGAGCCGCAGCTCGGGCGGGAGCACCGCGGCCGCGTTCATGATCTCCAGGCCGAGCAGCCGCCCGGTCTCGCCGTAGTCGAGGATGACGTCGCCGGCTTCGACCTGGCGTACCGCCTCACCTGGCGACATCTCATGGCGCATGGAGACGTAGGCAAGGTCGTGTTCCTGGTCCACGCTCACGTACACCGTGCGCGCCCGCCGGCCCGACGGCGCGTCGTCCCAGCTCAGCAGCCCCTCCTTGGCCTCGTGGGACCCGGCGAGCGCGGCCCGCACCGTGGCCATCGCCAGCCCGATCGCCTCCATCGAGTCGAACGCCGTGACCTTCCTTTCGTGCTCCCACCCGGCGAGCCCGTCGATGCGGTACGGGCACGACCACTCGCCGTCCGGCTCCTCGTACGGCAGGCCGAGCGTGACGACCACGTCACTGGGTGGATCGGTGCGTAGCACCAGCACACGATGGGCGATCTCGTACATGTCTGCTGATCTACCCCTGAGGCCGCGCGAGGAAGACTCGGATTGCACACCCTGTTCTGCATGGGCAGTCCTGTCCCGTATGGTCACCGGAGAACCGTTCTGCCATGGCCGCGCGGGGCCGGGTCCGAAGGTCGTGGCGGTGGTCGTGAGATTTGCCGGGCGGCACCATGTCGCGGGCTGGAGCCCGGGGTCTCCAGCGAAGGAGGAGCCGATGAATGACACGTTCGGGGCGCGCCTGAGAGCCAGGCTCGACGCGTACGGACCGCTCTGCGTGGGCCTCGACCCGAGTCCGGCGCTGCTGCACGCCTGGGGGCTCGATGACTCCCCCGCCGGTCTTGAGCGCTTCAGCCGCACGGTCGTCGACGAGGTGGGCGACGTGGTCGCGGTGGTCAAGCCGCAGTCGGCCTTCTTCGAGCGCTGGGGCAGCCGCGGCATCACCGTGCTCGAACGCACGATCGCCGACCTGCGCGAGGCCGGCACGCTGGTGCTGCTCGACGTCAAGCGGGGCGACATCGGCAGCACGATGGCCGCCTACGCGGAGGCGTACCTCGACAGGGGCGGCCCGCTGGCGGCCGACGCGGTGACGCTCAGCCCCTACCTGGGGTTCGGCTCGCTCGAGGTGGCGATCACGTCGGCCATGGTCAACGACGCGGGCGTGTTCGTGCTGGCCCGCACCTCCAACCCCGAGGCCGCCCCGCTGCAGCGGCACGTGGCCGGGCAGGTGATCGCCGCCGCGGCGGCGGCTAACGCGGGTCACACGCCGTTCGGGCCGGTCGGGCTGGTCATGGGAGCCACGCTGCCCGAGCTCGGCGAACCGCTCGGCGACCTCAACGGCCCGATCCTCGCGCCGGGCCTGGGTGTCCAGGGGGCCACCCCCGCCGACGTGGCCCGGGTGTTCGCGTCCGTCCGTCATGCCGTCGTGCCGTCGGTCTCCAGGGCCGTGCTCACCGACCCCAAGCAGGTGCGCTCGCGCACGCTCGACTACCGGGACGAGTGCGCCGCCCTTCTGGGGGCCAAGGTCGCCGCCCAGAAGTGAGTGGCGACGCACGTGACGGTCAGCCGGTGGGGCCGGCGTCGGGGCGGACGACCTCGTTCCCGTTCTCCTCTTCCTCCCCGGAGTCCTCCTGCGGGCCCTTCTCCTGGGGGCCCTCCTGCGGGTCGTCCACGGGGAGGTCGGCGGAGACGGGACGGCGGCTCGTCGGCGTGCCGGCGCCCGACCGTTCGGCGACGACGTCGCTCTCGCCCTCCACCCTGCCGACCGCGTCGGGTTTGTCCTCTGGTTTCTCGCTCATGGTCACCACCTGCCCAGGCGGCACCTCATGAGACCTGCCGGTCGATCTCCTCGCGGGCCGGCATCGACGTGCTGGCCCCCTCGCGCTGCACCGACAGCGCCGCCGCCGCCGAGGCGAAGGTGAGGGCGTCGGCCATCGCACGCCCCTCGGAACGGGCCACGGCCAGCGCGCCCACGAACGTGTCACCGGCCGCCGTCGTGTCCACGGCCTTCACCGGCACCGACGGCACACGCAGCCGCTCCCCCGACCGAGACCCGAACAGCGCCCCCTGCGAGCCCAGCGTGATCACCGCCTCCTCGACCCGTTCGAGCAGCGCGTCGAGGGCCGCGTCCACGCCTGCGACGCCGGTGATGGCGGCCGCCTCGTGCTCGTTCGGGACGATCGTCGTGACCGCGTCGAGCAGTTCCTCCGGCAGGGGCCGCGCGGGCGCCGGCGTGAGGAACACCGGCACGCCCGCCGCCCTCGCCCCTCGCGCCGCCTCGACGACCGCCTCCAGCGGCAGTTCCAGCTGCAGCAGCAGTGCCTGGGACGCCGCGATCACGGCCAGGTCGTCAGCGGACGGTCCGGTGACCGTGCCGTTCGCACCCGGCACGACCACGATCGAGTTGCCTCCGGCGTCGTCGACCACGATGTGCGCGATGCCGCTGGGCCCCGGCACCTGGCGCAGGCCGCGCACGTCGACGCCGGCCTCCGCCAGCGTGGCGCGCATCTCCGCGCCGAAAGCGTCGTCGCCGGCCGCCCCGAGGAACGCCACCCGCGCCCCCGCGCGGGCCGCGGCGATCGCCTGGTTGGCGCCCTTGCCGCCGGGGATGGTGCGGAAGTGGTGCCCGGTGACCGTCTCGCCGCGTTTGGGGGCTTCTGAGACGTACGCGACGAGGTCCATGTTGGCGCTGCCGAAAACCGAGATCATGGGGTCATCATCTCCTGTGTACGGGCGGCCAGCTCCTCCAGGCCCACCCCGTCGAACCCGGTGAGGCTGCTGGCCAGGCGGTCACGCATACGCCAGCGGCCGGGCACCCCACCGTTCAGCGCGCCCGCGACGGACCCGGCCGTGGCCCCCGCCGAGTCGGTGTCCCAGCCGCCGGCGACCGCCCCGGCGATGGTGGCGGTGAAGTCGCCCCCGCCGTGGATCAGCGTGGCGGCGACCAGGGCCGCGTTGTTGACCGTGTGCACCCAGTGCAGGGAGCCGTGGCGTTCGTGGAGGCGGTCGACGACCCGTTCGAAGTCGTCCTCGCGTCCGGCGTCCGCGACGGCCAGGCGTACGGCCTCGTGCAGCCGCGACCGCTCGGGCACCACGGACAGCCCCGCCCGCACCACCTCCTCCGCCGACGTGGCCACCAGGGAGGAGGCGCACATCGCGGCCACGAACATCGCCCCGTAGATCCCGTTCGCGGTGTGCGTCAGCCGCGCGTCGCGCCAGGCGTGCTCCGCGGCGGTGGCCGGGTCGCCGGGGTTGACCCAGCCGTACACGTCCGCCCTGATCAGCGCTCCGATCCACTCGCGGAACGGGTTGCGGTGGGTGGCCGTGCGCGGCGGCTCGACGCCGTCCAGGAGGTTGCGGTACGCGACCCGCTCGGCGGTGAACGTACGGCCGGCGGGGAGCTCGTCGAGCCACAACCTGGCCACATCGCCGGTGGTGAAGCCGTGGCCATGGCGTTCCAGCACGGTCAGGGCCAGCAGCGGGTAGTTGAGGTCGTCGTCCTCGGGGATGCCGTCGATGTTCTCGGCCAGGGAGTTGACCGCGCTGCGACGGTTCCAGGGCCAGCGGCGCGCGACGTCGTCAGGCAGGCCCTTCGCCGTGAACCAGCCCCTGATGGGCCAGTTGCCGGTGGACTCGGCGATCTCCCTGATGCCCTCGCGCGGGATCTTCTCGACGGGTTTGCCCAGCACGCACCCGGCCGCCCGGCCGAGCCAGGCGCCCAGCACCCGTACGGGGTCGGCCACGCCTCGTCCGGCGCGCGGACCAAGCCCGGCGGGTGGCGGGGAGGCGCCGGGGCGGCGGCCGGGCCAGCCGGGGCAGGCGGCGATGATGCCGTCCAGGTCGGACGGCTCGTCGAGGGGTGAGGGGATGGCCGCCAGCTCGTCCAGCAGTTCCCCGGCCAGCCCTCTCAGTCGCGCGGCGTCCGGGCCGGAGGCGCCCGCGCGTGGCGGGGCGCCATGTCCTCCGGCGGCGTGCCACCGGGCCGCGATCTGGCGCACCCGTTCCCCGGTACCGCTCGCGCCGGCGCGGCCGTCCTCGGCGGCCTGGCGGAGTTCGTGGCCGATCAGGTCCTCGGGCTGGACCCAGGTGAGCCGGATCACCGGCGGTCCAGGGCGGCGAAGGCGGCCTCGTGGTCGCGCCGCCGCGCGAGGTCGTCGGCGTGCACCCGGCGGGCGACCCCGGCGATGGCGAGCCCGGGGGCCACCAGGTCCGTACGGCTGGCGGCGCCGACCTGCTCCACCCACTCCCCCGGCACGGAGGACAACCCTCCGAGCGCCCCCGCGATGGCCCCGCCCATGGAGGCGATCGAGTCGGCGTCGCGCCCGTAGTTGACGCCGCCGAGCACGGTGTCGCGGTAGCCGCCCTTGGCGATCACCAGGAACCCGAGCGCGAGCGGCAACTCCTCGATGCTGTGCGTACGGCTCGGCCGCCGCGCCCCGAGCCCCTGGTCGCGGTAGGTGTCGGCGACCGTGTCGTACGGCCGCATGGCGGCCCTCAGCGCATCGAACGAGCCCTCCCAGTGCCCGATCCCGGTGGCGGCCTCGCAGACGGCCTCGATGGCGGCCCTGGTGCCGTCCTTGGCCAGGCGCAGGCAGGTGGCGACCACGGAATCGGGCGTGGCGCCCGGCCGCATGGCCTCGGCGACGGCGGCGGCCATCACCCCGGCGGCCTCGCGGCCGTAGCTGGACTGGTGGGCTCCGGTCAGGTCGATGGCCTCGGCGTAGGCGGCGTCGGGATCGGCGGCGTTGACGATGCCGACGGGGGCGACGTACATGGCGGCGCCACAGTTCACGATATTTCCGACACCGGCCTCGCGCGGGTCCACGTGCCCGTAGTGCAGCCTCGCCACGATCCACTTCTCGGCCAGGAAGATCCGCTGCAGCGGCAGCGCCTCGGCCTCCAGCTCGGGGATCCACCGCCGCTCGCCCATCAGCTCCGGCACCAGGTGCTCGGCCATCGCGTACGCCCCGAGGTGCCCGCCCGCCTTCTCGTAGACCCGGATCAGGGCGTGCGTCATCAACGTGTCGTCGGTGATGTGACCGTCGCCCTTGTGGTACGGCGCGATCGGCCGGGCGTTGCGCCAGTCCTCGTTGAACGGCGGCACGATGCCCTCGACGCGGCCCGCGTACCGCTCGACGATCTGTTCGGGAGTCCAGCCCTCGGTGGCGCCGCCCAGCGCGTCACCGACCGCCGCACCCGCCACGCAGCCGGTGGCCCTGTCCTCAAGCGGCGTCATGCGATTCCCTCCGTGACATCGTTCGCGAGTTCGATCAGATCCAGGCCCGCCAGGTCAGGCAGGCAGCAGCCGGCCAGCGTACGAGCCGGCGCGATCCACCCCTCCGGGATCGCGCCGAGCCCGCCGCAGGCCCCCGTGAGCGCTCCGGTCAGCGCGGGCGCCGAGTCGGCGAGCGCGGCCAGGCACGCGGCCGCGGGCACGGCCCGGCTCAGGTCCCCGCCCGACACCTCGGCCAGCGCCAGCGCGACGGGCACCGTCTGGGCCGCGCCGACGCCGTAGCTGTAGACGTGGTCGAGCAGCGCCGCGTCCAGCGCCGGTACGGCGGCGAACGGGTCGCCCGCCGCCCGCGCGGCCTGGACCGCCAGGCGGGCGTTGTGGCCGATGGCGGTGCCGCCGGGCAGCACGCTCAGCGCGGCCTCGACGGCGCCCGCCGCCGAACCCGAGGCCACGGCCTCGGCCACCGCGGCGGCCATGGCCCTGGCGCCGAGGAGGCCGTCGCCGGCGTTCGTCACCTCCGCGTCCGGCGTCGGGTCCCTGCCCAGGACCCCGAACGCGACGGCCCTGACGGCGGCGGCGTCGTCGAAGAAGTGCGGATTGTCGTGCCCGGACGCGGGCGGCTCCACGTCCTTGGCGAGGTTGTCCAGCGCGGTCGCCACCGAGATGCGCGCCCGGACGGGACCGCCGCCCGCCTCTCCCAAAGCGGAGGCCGCACCCTCACCGGCCGTTCCCGGTTGCGGGTCGATGAGGCCCCTGAACGCCTCGGCCCGCGGCCGGTCGATGGTGAGCGCCGTCCACGCCAGCCACTCGGCGTCGTCGGACGGGCCGACGCGCAGCGGCGCCACCGGCTGGTTCAGCGCGAACGGCACCGGCAGCGTGGTCACGCCGTGTTCTTCCGCGAACGTGTCCAGCTCCCTGTGCAGCCTCCGGCTCCAGGGCGCGTGCAGCGCCGCCCGGTGCCTGGCGGCGGGCCATCCGGCCGCGTCGCCCACGGCGAGCCCGGCGAAGGCTCCCCTGATCCTGTCCCCCGACATCGTGATCTACAGCCTTTCCGCCAGTTCGTCGGCGACGTCCCGCACATGTCTCCCGGCCACGACGGGCAGGCACTTGCCCGTCACCGGCCCGATCCTCCCGGCCCACCGCCGGGGCACGCCGTGCTCTCCGCGCCCGGCTCCCGCCACGGCCCCGGCGATCGCGCCGATCGTGTCGGCGTCCCTGCCGAGGCTCACCCCGAACGTCACCGACGCCTCCACGTCGCCGCCGCCCGCGAGGAAGGCCGCGAACGCCAGCGCCACGGCTTCGGGCGCCACGTCGGTCCAGGGGTAGTGGCGTACGACCACGGCCTCGTGCAGCGCCTCGACGACGCCCGGTCCTGCCGCCTCGGCGTCGAGCACGTCGCGTACGCGGACGATGTTCCTGGAGGTCCAGGAGTCGGCGGGGACCACCGCGAGCGCGGCGTCCACGACCGCGTCAGGGGCGGCGCCGCCGATGGCGGCGGCCACCGCGCCGGCGACGGCGCGGCCGCCCAGGATGCCCTCACCGGCCGCGCTGACCAGCCCGTCCTGCTCCACCAGCCGGGCCGCCTCCGCCGGATCACCCGGGCAGAAGATCCCGTACGGCGCCGCCCGCATGGCCAGCCCGTCCGACCAGCCGTGGGCGTGCACGAGCCCGGTCAGCGGCGGCTCAAGCCCCCGGCGCAGCGCCTCGACGGTGCCCAGTTCGGAGAACCCGGCCCCGCGCATCGGCCCGGCGATCGCGGGCAGGATCTCCCGCCGGTACGCGGCGGCGACGTCCTGGCTGGTCAGCGCATGGCCGTGGCGGATGAGGAGAGAGGCGGCGAAGATCGCGTACTCGGTGTCGTCGGTGCCGCCGCCCTCGATCTCGGTGAGCCGTCCCCACCTGCGCCGGATCTCCGACGGCGTCAGGTTCTCGGCGGGGGCGCCCAGGGCGTCGCCGGCCGCCAGGCCGAGCAGGCACCCCCGGGCCCGGTCACGAAAAGTCACCGCTGGTACCGCTCCAACACCTTGTTGCCGTCTTCGACCAGCCTCTTGGCCACCTCGTCGATGGTGATCTTGTTGGCGAAGTATTCCTGCAGGACCGGCGTGGCCACCTTGCTCTTCCACTCGTCGAAGCCGTTCACCTTGAGGAACGGCGCCACGACGAGGTTCTTGGCGGAGGCCGTGGCCACGTCCCAGCCGTTCTCCTCGGTCGTGATCGCCGGGTCGGCGGCGGCCTTCTGTGAGGTCGGCAGCAGCCAGTCGCCCTTGGCGAGCTTGGCCTGGTTGGAGCCGTTGAGGAAGAACGAGATGAACTTCATGGCCTCGTCGGGGTGCTCGCTGTCCTGCGCGATCGACAACGTCTGCGAGACCGCGCCCTGCTGGGCGGTGGTGCCCTTCGGGCCGGGCAGGGTGACCCACTCGAAGCCGTCCGGCGCCTGCTCGGCGACCTGCTGGCGCAGGTAGACCCCGGCGGGCAGCAGCGCGAACTTGCCCTTGTAGAAGGCGGGCAGCGGGTCGGCGGTGCCCTGGCCGAGCGCGGCGGGGTCGGCCGACCTGTCCGTGTAGAGCTGGTCGTGGATGCGCTGGAGCACCTCGCGCTCCTCGGGCCCCACCTTGACCGTGGTCTTGCCGCCGGCGGCCTGGAAGAACGTGCCGCCGAAGTTGAGCGCCAGGTTGAGCGTCTTGTTGACCGGCGACTTCATCGGCCAGGCCACGCCGTACGTGTCGCCCTCGGTCATCTTCTTGGCCGCCGCGGAGAACTCGTCCCACGTCCACGGAGCGTCCGCCGTCGGGATGCGCACCTTGGCCGCGTCGAGCAGCTTCTTGTTGGCGATGATGACCTGCGACTCCTGGAGGAACGGCACGCCGTAGACGCCCTGCTCGCCCTTGCCGCCGTCGAAGGTGACGGTGTCCCAGGCGGACTGGGGGATGTCGTTCTTCAGCTCGGCGGGCAGCTGGTCGCGCAGGTCGAGCAGGTAGCCGTCGGTGGCGAAGCCGGCCAGCGCGGGGGAGTCGTTGTGGATCACGTCGGGGGCCGTGCCGCCGGCGAACTGGGTGACGAGCTGGTCGTTGACGTTGTCCCAGCTGCCCTGGACGTAGGTGACCTGGATGTTGGGGTTGGCCTTGTTCCACTCCTCCACGAGCTGCTTGTTGGCGGCCACGGACTCCTTCTGCCACGCCAGGCTGAGGAAATCGATCTTCACCGGCTCGTTCGAGGAGGACTCGCCGCCTCCTCCCCCGCCGCACGCCGTGGTGAGCGCGGCGGTCGCCACCACCGCCAGAGCGGACTTGATACGCATATGAGCCTCCTAGCCCTTGACGGCGCCGGCCATCAGGCCGGACTTCAGGCGCCGCTGGATGATTGCGAAGAAGATCAGGCTCGGGATGGTCGCCATGAGCGACGCCGCGGCCAGCGGGCCCAGCCTGGCCACCCCCTCGGGGCCGGTGAATCTCACCAGCGTCAGCGGGAGCGTCATGACATCGGGGTTCTGCAGGATCACGAGGGCGAACATGAATTCGTTCCACGACGAGATGAACGCGAACAGCAGCGTGGCCACCACGCCCGGCGCGAGCAGCGGCGCCACCACGGACGCGATCGAGCGCAGCCGGGAGGCGCCGTCCACGGCCGCCGCCTCCTCCAGCTCGGGCGGGACCGCGCGCACGTACCCCTGCAACATCCACAGAGCGAACGGCAGCGTGAACGTCACGTGCACGGCCACCAGACCCGGAAGCGTGTTCACCAGGTCCATCTCGCGCAGGATCATGAAGAGCGGGATGATGATCAGGATGAACGGGAACACCTGGCTGACCAGCACCCACCCGAGCGCGACCCGGTTGAGCAGGCTGCGGTAGCGGGCCATGGCGTAGGAGGCCGGCAGCGAGATCAGCACCGTGATCACGCTGCTGAACAGCGCCACGATCAGGCTGCGCACCGCCGCGCCCACCAGGTCCTGCTCGCCGAACGCGTCGGTGAAGTTGGCCAGGGTCGGCTCGCGCGGAACCCACGTCGGCTCGGTCAGCGCCATCTCCTGCGGCGTCTTGAGCGCCGTCGACAGCAGCCAGATCAGCGGGAACGCCAGGAAGACGATGTACGCGGCCAGCGCGGCGTACTGCGGAAGGCGTCTCATCGGTTCTCCCTCATCTGCCGCCACAGGTACAACCCGAGCACCGCGAGCACGACGATCGCCATGGCGAGGCCGAGCATCGAGGCGTAGCCCGCGAACCGGTAGCGGAACGCCTCCTCGTAGGCGAACAACATCGGCAGCCGCGTCTGCCCGCCCGGCC
>NZ_SMJZ01000123.1 GCF_004348345.1 Nonomuraea longispora | reverse complement strand
GTGGATGGGCGGGCCGATCTCGGGGTGATGGCGTCGGGGCAGGTGGTGGGCGTCATCGGCGACCTGCCGTCGTGCCGGGAACTGGTCGAGCGGGTCATGGCCGAGGCCGAGACCGCCCTCGCCCGCCTCCCGGCGCGCTGAGCACGCCGGCACCAGGCCCGTGACGCCGGGAGCGCGCGTCAGAGGGCCGTGATGCCGCGGGCCGCTTCAGAGGACCGTGATGCCGCGGGCGGCGAGGATGGCGTTGGCCTGCGTCTGGTTGATGACGGCGCCCGCGAACGCCCGGAGCCTGGCGTCGTCGGGCTGCCCCAGGTCGGCCCCCCGCAGGTCGGCTCCCGTGAACGTGGTGTTCAGCAGGCGCGTGCCGATGAGGCGGCAGTCGCTGAGCGTGGCCTCGGTGAAGTCGCAGCCCGACAGGTCGGCGTCGTCGAAGCGCACCCCCTCGACGTGCTCGCCGCGCAGCGAGCAGCCGCCGAGGTTGGCCAGGGTCAGGTTGGAGCGGGTGACCGTGAAACCGGTGCCGCGCGAGGCGGTCAGCGCGGCGCCGATCATGCGGCAGCCGGTGAACGTCACGTCGGTGAGCAGCGCGCCGCCGAACTGGGCCGAGGACAGGTCGACGTCGGTGAACGTGACGTCGAGGAGGTCGGCGTCGTTGAAGCGGATGCGCATCCCGCCTCCGCCGGTGAAGTCCGCCCCGTCGAGGTCGGCCTTGCGGAAGTCGGTCTGGTCCAGCACGCACGACTCGAAGCGGGCCCCCGCGAGGGAGGCGCCCCACAGGTCGGTCTCCGTGAGGTCGCAGCCGCGGAAGTGGTGCGTCTCCTCGGGGTCGAGCCGTTCGGACAACGCCTTGTGTGAGAGGTCCTCGCCGTCGAAGTTCACGGTGTCAGAGACTACCGGCCAGGACCTCCGCGGCGGCCTGGCCGCAGACCCGGGCCGAGCCGTGCGTGGCGATGTGCACCGCCCCCAGATCGGAACGCGCGGGCAGGCCCATCTCGACCACCACGGTGTCCCGGCGGGCGCTCAGCAGATGCCTCAGCGCCTCCTCCTGCCACGGGTGGCGGTGCACGTCGCGGACGACCACGACGAGCGGGCGGCCGGACGCCGCGCCGATCAGCCGTTCGAGGGCGGGGCCCGTCGCCTCACCCGAGCCGAGGCGCGTGACCACGGTGCCGGGCAGCAGCCGGGTCAGCGGCTCGCCCACGCCCCAGGGGGTGTGCCGGTCGATGGCCAGGTTCATCTCCGGCGCCAGCTCGACCACGTGCGGGGCCCCGGCCAGCGGCAGCTCGGGTGTGGTGGAGCGCCGGACGACCCTGACGGCCCGCCGGGCGGCCACCAGGCCCGCACCGCCGTCGCCCCGGGCTCCGGCGAGCGCGCCGGATCGGTCGCCGGATCGGGCGCCGGATCGGGCGCCCGTCGCGGCGATCGCGCCGGATCCCGCGCGGCCCTGGCTCCCGGTGGCGGCGCTGCCCGAGGACGCGGTCCAGGCCGCCAGCTCGCGGACCCTACGAGCGGCGTCGGCCAGCCGTTCCTCGGGCAGCAGTCCTTGGGTCACCGCGGCGGCGATCGCGTCGCGGATCCCGGCGGCGGTGGACTCGTCGGCGTGCTCGCCGCCCACGCAGATCGCGTCGGCCCCGGCTGCGATGGCGCGGGCCGCGGCTCCCCCGATCCCGTACGCCCCCGCCACCGCGGCCATCTCGATGGCGTCCGTGACGATCACTCCCTGGAACCCGAGCTCACCGCGGAGCAGCCCGGTGAGCACCTTGGGGCTGAGCGTGGCGGGCAGCTCCCCGTCGTACGATGGCACGAGCAGGTGACCCGTCATGACCGCCTTGACGCCCTCCCTGACGGCGTCGGCGAACGGGAGCAGCGCGTCCTTGAAACCGTCCGCGGCCACCTCGGGCACGCCGTGGTGGGAGTCGACCGCGGTGTCCCCATGGCCGGGGAAGTGTTTGACGCAGGCGGCCACGCCGGCGGACTGCAGGCCGCGGACGAACGCTCCGGCGTGCCGTGAGACCAGCGCGGGGTCGGCGCCGAATGACCGCAGGCCGATGACCGGGTTGTCCGGGTTGGAGTTCACGTCGGCGGAGGGCGCGAAGTCGATCGTGATGCCGGAACGGGCCAGGTCGGCTCCGAGTTCGGCGGCCAGGGCCTCGGTCATGGCCACGTCGTCGGCGACGCCCAGCGCGTACGCCCCGGGTCGGCTGCTGCCGGTGGCGGCCTCCAGCCGGGTGACCTCGCCGGACTCCTCGTCGACGCCGACGAGCACCGAGGGGTTCTCGGCGCGCAGGGCGGCGGTCAGCCGGGCCACCTGGGCGGGGCCGGCGATGTTGCGCGAGAACAGCGCCACTCCGGCCAGCCCTTCGCCCAGCCGGCGGCGGAGCCAGTCGGGTGGCTCGTGCCCGGCGAAACCGGGGAAGAGGACGGCGTCGGCAAGGCGCAGCAGGTCACCGCTCAGGGGCATGACCCGCAATCTAATAGGAAAGTTTCCTATTTGCTAGTGGCATCTTCTGATGTCAGGCCACCCCCGTCGTGACGAGCCGTTCGATGACGGTGACGTTGGCCTGCCCGCCACCCTCGCACATGACCTGCAGGCCGTACCGGCCGCCCGTACGCTCCAGCTCGTGCAGCAGCCGCACCGCCAGCACCGCGCCGGTCGCCCCGAGGGGATGGCCGAGCGCGATCGCGCCGCCGTTCGGGTTGACCCGCGCGGGGTCGGCGCCGGTCTCCTTCATCCAGGCCAGCACGACGGACGCGAACGCCTCGTTGACCTCGATCGCGGCGAAGTCGCCGATGGACATGCCGCTCACGCGAAGGGCGTGGGCCGTGGCGGGGATGGGGGCGGAGAGCATCATGACCGGGTCGGCGCCTCTGGCCGAGAGGTGGTGCACGCGGGCGCGCGGGGCAAGGCCGTGCTCGCGTACGGCCCTGGGCGAGGCCACGAGCAGGGCGGCGGCGCCGTCGGAGATCTGCGAGGCCAGGGCGGCCGTCAGCCTGCCGCCCTCGGTCAGGGGCTTGAGCTCGGCCATCTTCGCGGGCGTGGTGTCCGCGCGCGGGCCCTCGTCCGCGGCGACGCCCTCGTAAGGGGCGATCTCGCGCCGGAAGTGCCCGGCGTCGATGGCGTGCAGGGCCCGCCGGTGCGACGTGTACGCGTACCGCTCCATCTCCTCGCGGCCGATCCCCCAGTGGGCGGCGATCTGCTCGGCCCCGGCGAACTGCGAGACCTCTTGTGTGCCGTACCGCTCGGTCCAGCCCTTGGAGCCCCCGAAGGGGGTCTCGTGCCCGAGCGGGCGGCCCGCGAGCATCGCGGCCGAGATGGGGATCATGCTCATGTTCTGCACGCCGCCGGCCACCACCAGGTCGTTCGTGCCGGAGAGCACGGCCTGGGCGGCGAAGTGCAGCGCCTGCTGAGAGGAGCCGCACTGGCGGTCGATCGTGACGCCCGGCACCTCCTCGGGCAGGCCGGCGGCCAGCCAGCAGGTACGCGCGACGTCGCCGGCCTGCGGGCCGACGGTGTCGACACAGCCGAAGATGACGTCCTCGACCGCCGACGGGTCGGCACCGGTGCGGCGCAGCAGCTCCTTGAGCACGTGGGCGCCCAGGTCGGCGGGGTGCGCCCCGGCCAGGCCGCCGTTCCTGCGCCCGACGGGGGTGCGGACGGCGCCGACGATGTAGGCCTCGCTCATCACCGCATCGTAGCAAGCGCTTGGTCTAGCACGGAACGCCTCATGAACTGGGGAGGTTGTGTGAACAAGCGATTGTCTGAGGCTCCATAATGGGTACGTGACGACGCGAAAGAACTCCGGCACCGCGACCACCCCGGCCAAGCGCCAGCGCACGACCTCGTCAGGGTCGGCGTCAGAGCGCCGCGACCACCTCGTCAAGCTCGCCGCGGAGCTCTTCGCGCGCAAGGGCTTCCAGGCCACGACCGTCCGCGAGATCGCCGACGAGGCCGGCATCCTCTCAGGCAGTCTCTACCACCACTTCGACTCCAAGGAGACGATCGTCGACGAGGTGCTCTCCACCTTCCTCGACGACCTCATCGCCCGCTACCGCGCCGCCCTCGAGTCCGGTGGCGACGCGCGCACCGTGCTGTCTGAGATGGTCCGCATCGGCTTCGGCACACTCGAGCCCCACCGCGCCGCGATCACCGTCATGCAGAACGACTGGAACTATCTGCGCCAGTTCCCCCGGTTCAACTACCTCGTCAAGGCCGAGGACGAGGTCGAGCAGATGTGGGTGGCACAGATCAAGGCCGGTCAGGCGGCCGGGCTGTTCCGGCCCGACGTCGATCCCAAGCTGACCTACCGCATGATCCGCGACACCATCTGGGTCGCGGTCCGCTGGTTCCGCCCGGGCGGCAGGCTCAACACGAGCGGCCTGGCCGAGCACTACATCACCGTGTTGTTCGACGGGCTCGCCACGGGCGAGCGCACCACGCACCAGAAATGAGTCTGGGCAGGGCGGTGCGGCTGGCACTGCAGGAGGTCGCCGAGCCGGGCAGGGCCGAGGCGATGCGCGCCTACATGAAGTCGCCGCTGCCGTTCCTCGGTGTCCAGGCCGTGGCCAGGCGGGCGGCGCTGAGGCGGGTGTTCGCCGGGCACCGTCTGGAGAGCGCGCCCGAGTGGCGGCGGGCGGTGCTGGCGTTGTGGCGTGAGGCCGAATACCGCGAGGAGCGCTACGCCGCCGTCGAGCTGTCCGGCCACCGCTACTACCGGGAGTTCCAGACCCTCTACACCGTGCCGATGTACGAGGAGATGATCGTCACCGGCGCCTGGTGGGACCTCGTCGACGAGTTGGCCGTGCACCGCGTCGGCGGGCTGCTGGCGGCCTACCCCGACGCCATGCGGCCGCTCATGCTGGAGTGGGCCCACGACGGCGACCTGTGGAAGCGCCGCACCGCGATCCTCTGCCAGAACCGCTTCAGGTCGCGCACCGACACGGCGCTGCTCTACGCGTGTATCGAGCCGAGTCTGTCCGACAACGACTTCTTCGCACGCAAGGCCATCGGATGGGCGTTACGCGAATACGCCAAGACCAATCCGGCCGAGGTCGTGCGCTACGTCAAGGCCAAGGGGCTCTCGGGGCTGAGCCGCCGCGAGGCGCTGAAGAACCTGCCCGCTACCCCATGAGCGTCTGGGTGCCGATGACGGCCAGCAGCGCGAGGCGTTCGGCGTCCTCGGTGCCGGGCTCGGCGGTGTAGACCATGATGCGCAGGTCGCTGCCCGCCACGCTGAGCACGTCGCAGTCGAGCGTCACGGGCCCCACCTGCGGGTGCTCGATCGTCTTGCGGGCCGCGTCGTGGCGGCCCACGACGCCCGAGTCCCACAACTCGGCGAACCGCTCGCTGCTCGCGCGCAACCGTGAGATCAGGCGGCGCACCTGCTGGTCGGACGGATAACGCCCGGCGGTGGCACGCAGGTCGGCGACCAGCGCGGCCTCGAACGCGCGTCGCTCATCGGGCGTGTGGCGCACCCGGCCGCGGGGCCCGCCGAAGTTGCGCCACACGCCGTTGCGCTCGTCTCCCCGCCATCCGGACGGATCGCCCATCAGCGCCGCGTACATCGGGTTGGCCAGGAGCAGCGTCCAGGCCGCGTCGAACACCGCGACGGGCGTGCCGGCCAGCCTGTCGAGCAGCCGGTGCACGCTCGGGGTGATGAACCCGGGCACCACCTCAGGGCCCGGCGGCTGGAGCCGGGCCGTCCGGAACAGGTAGGCGCGCTCGTCCGCCGACAACCGCAGTGCCCGCGCCAGCGCCTCGACGACCTGCGCCGACGGGTTGACGGCCCGGCCCTGTTCGAGCCGGGTGATGTAGTCGGCGGAGATCCCGGCCAGCAGGGCGAGCTCCTCGCGGCGCAGCCCGGCCGCGCGCCGCTGCCCGGAGGCCGGCATCCCGACCGTCTCCGGCGAGATCCGGTCGCGCCAGCGCCGCACCGCCTGCCCGAACTCCGTCGCCGTCATGCCACCAGTCTGCCCGCCGCACCGGGGTGCCCGCCTGGTACTGACGGTCCCAGGAAGACCGGACGACTGGCCGGCCGCGCCACCCCACCCGAGGCTTGACGACATGACGACGACACTGATCACAGGAGCGAACAAGGGGCTGGGCTTCGAGACCGCCCGCCGGCTCATCGAGGCGGGCCACACCGTGTACGTGGGCAGCAGGAACGCCGGACGCGGCCGTCTCGCCGCCGAGCGGCTGGGCGCCCGGCACGTCCTGCTCGACGTCACCGACGACGACTCGGTCACGCGGGCGGCCAGGACCGTCGAGGCCGACGGCGGGCTCGACGTGCTGGTGAACAACGCGGGCATCGAAGAGCGCACCCCTGACGGAGGCGTCATCGGCCCCGCGGACGTGAGCACCGGCATCATGCGCACGACGTTCGAGACCAACGTTCTCGGCGTCGTGCGCGTCACCCGTGCCTTCCTGCCGCTGCTGCGGCGCTCGGCGGCCCCGGTCATCGTGAACGTCAGCAGCGGCCTGGCCTCGCTCACCAGGGTCACCACCCCAGGCACGCCGACGTACGCCTACCCGGGGGTCGCCTACCCCGCCTCGAAGGCCGCGGTCAACATGATCACCGTGCAGTACGCGAAGGCGTTCCCCGGCATGCGGATCAACGCGGTGGAGCCCGGCTACACCGCGACGGACCTCAACCTGCACGCGGGCACGCAGACCGTGGAGGAGGGCGCCGAGATCATCGTACGGATGGCTCAGGCGGGACCCGACGACCCCACCGGGGGCTACTTCGACGTCTCGGGCATGATCCCGTGGTAGTTCACCTGGTCCACAGGGCGTCCTGAACAGCCTGCACCAGGGCCATCAGCTCCGGCGTGACGTGCTCCTTCGACCAGGCCAGCGCGTAGGTGATGCGCAGGTCGCCCGCGTCGAGCGGCACGAAGCGCACGTCGTCCCGCTTGATGGTCCTGGCGAGGAGCTGCGGAATCGGCAGCAGCCCCGCACCCGCCGCCACCAGGTCGAGCGCGGCGGAGAAGTCGTCGTCGGCGACCGTGCGCGCGCGGCCGGGCAGCCCGGACCACGGCCGGCTGGACGGCGTGATCAGCACCTGACCGGCCAGTTCGGCCGGGGTGACCTTGGCCGAGGGTGCCAGCCGGTGGCTCACGGGGACGGCCAGGTGGTCGACGGTCACGTGGAAGCGGGCCGCGGTGACGAACTGCGCGGGCGCGGGGGTGGCGAGGATCGCGGCGGAGACCTCGCCGTCCGCCAGGGCTTGGGCCGCCGCGCCGCGGCCGGCGGGCCTGAGCTCCACGCCGAGCGCCGGGGTGCGGCTCGCGAGCCGCCTGGCGATCCGGGCGGCGAGCGTGCCGACGAGTGGAGGATAAGCAAGGTGAATGGTTGGACGGGCCAGTCGTGCCGCTTCCCCGGTGAACGCCTGGGCCGACTCGAGCACCTGCCGCGCGTGCCCCAGCAGCGCCTTGCCCTCCGCCGTCAAGCGCACCTCGCGGGCCGTGCGCTGGAACAGCCGCACGCCGGTGGCGCGTTCGAGCCGCGTGACGGCCTGGCTCATGGCGGGCTGCGACATCCCCAGGTCGGCGGCGGCCCTGGAGAAGCTGAGCCGCTCCGCCACTCTGGTGAAGCAATGGATCTCCCTGAGCATAAGCAACACCAATACATAGTGCATGACGTCAGGGGTACTCGGCAGGATCGCAACGATCTGACCCACGTCCTAGGGAGCTTGGAAGATGAGCCCATTTCCCACGTCCACGGTGCTCGGATACCCGCGGATCGGCCCGCGCAGGGAGCTGAAGCGGGCGCTGGAGTCCTACTGGGACGGGCGCTCCACCCGCGACGAGCTCGACCGGGCCGGCGCCGACCTGCGTGCGCGGACCTGGCGGAAGCTGGCCGAGCTGGGGTTGGAGGGGCTGCCGAGCAACACCTTCTCGATGTACGACCAGGTGCTCGACACGGCCGTGCTGCTGGGCGCGGTGCCGGCGCGCTATCGCGACACGGACGACCCCTATTTCGCCATGGCCAGGGGCACCGGTGAGCTCGCGCCGCTGCGGATGACGAAGTGGTTCGACACGAACTACCACTACATCGTGCCGGAGATCGGGCCCGACACGGTGTTCAAGCTCGACGCGGCCACGCCGCTGTCCGAGGTGCGGGAGGCGCGGGCGCTCGGGTACGAGACGCGGCCCGTGATCGTCGGACCGGTGACGTTCCTGCTGCTCGCCTCGGCCCTCGACCGGCTCGACGAGGTGCTCGGCTGCTACGAGGAGCTGCTGGCCGCGCTGGCCGCGGAGGGCGTCGGCTGGGTGCAGCTCGACGAGCCCGCGCTGGTGGCCGACCGGACGCCGGAGGAGCTGGCCGCCGTGCGGAGCGCGTACGAGCGGCTGGGGTCCGCCGAGGCGCGGCCGGGACTGTTCGTGGCGACGTACTTCGGGGACGCGGGCGAGGCGCTGCCGGTGCTGGCCGGCACGCCGGTGGAGGCCATCGGCGTCGACCTGGTCAGGGGCGGCGTGCCGGAGATCGACCTGGAGGGCAGGACCGTGGTCGCGGGCGTCGTGTCCGGGCGTGACGTGTGGCGCACTCCGCCGGAGCGGGCGCTGGGGGCGCTGGCCGCCGTACGCGCCGGGCGGGTGGCGGTGAGCACCTCGTGCTCGCTGCTGCACGTGCCCTACGACGTGGAGGCCGAGCCCGGCCTGGACCCGCGGCTGAAGGAGCGGCTGGCGTTCGCCGATCAGAAGGTGGCCGAGGTCGTGGCGCTGTCCCGATCGCCCTTCCACGGCCCAGCCCCGGCTGGGACGTCCGTGGCACGGCCCGCTCCCGTGACGGCGGAGGGGCGCGGCCCGTACGCCGAGCGCGCGGCGGCCCAGGCCGGGCACCTGCGGCTGCCCCCGCTGCCGACCACCACGATCGGGTCGTTCCCGCAGACCGGCGAGCTGCGCGCGGCCAGGGCGGCGGTCGCGGCGGGCAGCCTGTCGCAGGAGGACTACGAACGGCGGGTCGAGGCCGAGATCGAGCGGGTCGTCCGGGTGCAGGAACGGCTCGGCCTCGATGTCCTCGTGCACGGTGAGCCCGAGCGCAACGACATGGTCCAGTACTTCGCCGAGCACCTCGACGGCTTCGCCGTCACCGCCAACGGCTGGGTCCAGTCGTACGGCTCGCGCTGCACCCGGCCGCCCATCCTGTACGGCGACGTCAGCCGCCCGTCGCCGATCACCGTCCGCTGGGCCGCCTACGCCCAGTCGCTCACGGACAAGCCGGTCAAGGGCATGCTCACCGGTCCCGTCACCATCGTGGCCTGGTCGTTCGTCCGCGACGACCTGCCGCTGCGGGACGTCGTGTTTCAGGTGGCCGACGCGGTGCGCGAGGAGGTGCGCGACCTGGAGGCCGCCGGAATGAAGATCATCCAGGTGGACGAGCCGGCGCTGCGCGAGTTGCTGCCGCTGCGCCGGGACGCACAGGCCGACTATCTGGAGTGGGCGGTGGCGGCGTACCGCAGGGCCACGTCGGGGGCGAGCGACCGCACGCAGATCCACACGCACCTGTGCTACTCCGACGCCGACCAGATCCTGGCGGCCATCGACGGGCTGGACGCCGACGTGACCACCATCGAGTCCGCCCGCTCGGGAGGCAGGATCCTGGGCGCGGTGGAGTCGTTCGGGCGGGGGCTCGGGCCGGGCGTCTACGACATCCACTCGCCGCGCGTACCGAGCGCGGAGGAGGTCGCCGAGCTGCTGCGCGGGACGCTGGCGGTGCTGCCGGCCGAGCGGGTGTGGGTCAATCCGGACTGCGGGCTGAAGACGCGGACGTACGAGCAGGTGGAGGCGTCGCTGGCGAACGTGGTCACGGCCGCCCGCGAGCTGCGCCATCGGATGAACGTTTCAGCGGATTAGGGCAGGCAGGCGGGCCTGACGGCGCCCGGTCGCTTGACGCGGGCGCCGGCACTCGCTGATCTGTTCCTAGGAAAGCGCTTTCCTAGGATGGGAGCAGAACAGTGAGTCCCTTACCTCAGGCCACCGCACAGGGCCGGCGGCTGCTCGCCGTCCTCGCGGCGGCGATCCTCGCCCTGACCGGCGCCGTGGTCGCCCAGCAGCCGGCGAGCGCGGCGAGCGTCGACACCAGCGCCTGGTACGTCCTGGTCAACCGGCACAGCGGCAAGGCCCTCGACCTGTACGACTTCGCGACCGCCGACGGCGCGCCGATCGTCCAGTGGGCCCGCAACGACGGCGACCAGCAGCAGTGGCAGTTCGTCAGCTCCGGCGACGGCTACTACCGGCTCAGGTCGCGCCACAGCGGCAAGGTGCTGGACGTCTACGAATGGTCCACCGAGGGCGGCGCAGAGATCGTCCAGTGGGCCGACCTGAACGCCGCCAACCAGCAGTTCCGCCTGGCCGACTCCGACGGCGGCCACGTACGGCTGATCAACCGCAACAGCGGCATGGCCCTGGAGGTGTGGGAGTGGGGCACCGGCGACGGCGCCAGGATCTCCCAGTGGGACGACCTCGGAGGCGCCAACCAGCAGTGGCGGCTCGTCAAGATGGGCGGCGGGTCCGGCTCCGGCGACTGCGGGAGCGGATCGTCCGACGCCGAGGCCGTGCTCAGCGGCGGCACCTGGACGGCGCGGAACGGCGGCACCACCCACTACACCGGCGGCAGCATGATCGAGGCCATGCGCGCGGCCGTGGGCAGCCTCACCTCCGGCCGCACCTCGAAGCAGAAGGTGATCGTCCGCGGCTCCGGCTCGATGAACGCCAACCAGTCGCTCGACCTGCCCAGCTACACCATCCTGGAGGTCTGCGGCACGATCAACGTGTCAGGGAGCATCAGCGCCAACAATGCGGTCGTACGCGCCCAGAACGTCACCGACGTCGAGGTCACCCACCTCAACGTGACCGGCAACCCCTACTTCGGGGTGTTCGTCCGCAACGGCACCAACATCACGCTCGGCCGGCTCGACCTGCGGCTCGGGTCGTCCGGGCTCGGCGTCCGCATCGACAACCACGCCAACAGGAACGTGCGCACCAGAAACGTGCGCATCGACAGCGTGTACGCCTCGGGCGGCAGCAGCCACGGCGTCGAGACGTACGGCGTGGACGGCATCACCATCGGCACCGTCACGGCGCGGAACACCGGCGAGTCCGGCCTGCTGTTCAACGACACGATCAACGCCACGGTCGGCACCGTCGACGCCCAGGGCGCCGGCACCGGCACCGGATACGCCGCCTTCCGCATGGCCAACCGCAACGGCCGCATCGGCAGCGCCTACCCGGCCAACGTCCGGGTCGGCACCGTCATCGCCAGGGGCGGCGGACGCGGCATCTTCTGCGTCTCGGAGAGCGGCGGCGCCGTCATCGACCGCGTGGACATCTCCGGCACCGGCAGCAACTCGATCCTGATCGAGAACTGCTACAACGTCACCATCGCCGCCCAGAACGGCACCGTGAACGGCTCCGACATCCGCATCGCCGCCCGCGGCGAGTTCCCCGTGACATCGGACATCACGCTGCAGAACCTGACGCTGACCAACTCCGCCATCAACGAGAACCCGTGCGGGAACAACATCGTCATCCGCGCCATCGAGCTGGTGAACTCCCAGATCAACCGCTGCTGACGCGGGTGTGCGGCGGGGCCGCGCGCGGCCCCGCCGCACACACCGCCCGCATCACTTGAGCGCCCCCGCGGTCAGGCCGGACTGGATCTGGCGCTGGAAGACCGTGTAGACCACCAGCATCGGGAGGATGGCGAGGGTGAGGGCGGCGAACAGGGCCGCCCAGTCCGCGTCGTATCCGGCGGCCGTGGAGATGTCGGCGATGCCCTGGGTGAGCACCCACTTCTCGCGGTCCTGCAGCAGGATCAGCGGGATCTGGTACTGGTTCCACTGGCCCAGGATGTTGAAGATCGTGATGCTGACGATGCCGGGTTTGGCCATCGGCAACATGATCTGGAAGAACACCCTGGTGTGCGACGCCCCGTCCACCATCGCGGCCTCCGCGACCGCCGTCGGCAGCGTACGGAAGAAGGCGGCCAGGAAGAAGACGGTGAACGGCATCGAGTAGGCGATGTAGACCAGCACCGCGCCCGCGTGCGTGTTCAGGCCGATGAACGGCCCGACCACCGGCACGTTGCCCATGTTCTGCACCACGAAGAACAGCGGGGTCAGCGCCAGGAAGAACGGGAAGGCCAGGCCCGAGACGAACAACAGGTAGATCGCCCGGTTGCCGCGGAAGGGGTAGCGCGCCAGCACGTACGCCGCCATCGAGCCGACCAGCATCGTGCCGAACGTGCTGAACGACACGACGACGACGCTGTTGAGCATGTACTGGCCGATGCGCGCCTGCTCCCAGGCCCTGGCGAAGTTGTCCCACTGCGGCGAGACCGGCAGCGACCAGGCGTGGCCGAAGATCTCGTCCTCGCTCTTGACCGACGCCAGGAAGGTCCAGACGATCGGCACGGTCACGAGGAGCGTCCAGATGCCCAGCGTCGCGTGCGTCAGCACGCCCAGCGGCCCCAGCCGGCGTTTCCGCTCCGCGCGGGCGACCCTCCTCGAAGGCACCTCTGGGGGCGCCTGAGTCGTCGTTGGCATCTCTCAGTACTCGATTCGTTCGCGCCGCGACAGGCGCAGCGACAGGACCGCAAAGCCGAGGGTGAAGAAGAACATCACCACGCCGAGGGCGGAGGCGTAGCCGAAGCGGAAGTATTCGAAGGCGTTGCGGTAGATCTCGGCCGCCATGACCGTGGTCGACCAGTCGGGCCCGCCCTGCTGGTCGGTCATCACCCAGACGATCGCGAAGACGTCCATGGCGAGGATGCCCAGGTAGACCCAGGCGACCTGGACGGTGTCCCACAGCAGCGGCAGCGTGACGCGGAAGAACAGGGTGATACGGCCGGCCCCGTCGATCTGGGCGGCCTCGAACATGTCCTTGGGGATGCCCGCCAGCCCGGCCGAGAACAGCACGACGTAGAAGCCGACCGCCTGCCAGACCAGCACGCCCAGGACCGACCAGAACGCGAGGTCGGGGTCGGACAGGAACCCGACGGGTCCGAGCCCGAACACCATCAGCGGCGCGTTCAGCATGCCGCTGCCGTCGGGCCTGAACACCTGCTGGAAGAGCACCGCCACGATGGTGACGGCGAGGACCTGCGGGAAGAAGAAGACCACCCGGTAGAAGCCCGACCCGCGGATGCCCGACACGCCCTGCTTCCCGCCCACGTTGAGCAGGAAGGCGAAGAACAGGGCGATGACGATCGTGATCACCGGCAGCAACACCAGCAGGGCGATGTTGTGCGTGACGGCCTTCCAGAAGACGCTGTCGCCGAGCAGCCGCTGGAAGTTGTCGAGCCCGATGAAGTTGGGCACCGCCGTCACGCCGCGCCAGTCGGTCATCGCGATGTAGAACGCCTGGACGTACGGCGAGATCACGTAGACCAGGTAGAGAATCACCGGGGCTGCCAGGAACGAGGTGATGAACAGCCCGCGGCGATACCTGTTGAACAACACCATCAGCGCTTGTACTTCGTGATGGAGGAGTCGTTCTTGATCTCGTCGGCCTTCTTCTGCATGCGCTCGAGGTAGGCCTTCGGCTTCAGGCCGCCGGTCATGAGCTGGCCGGTGGCGGCCTTGGCCTCGTCGTTGAGCGGGCCGTACCAGGTGTACCAGCGGTAGTAGACGGTGTTCTCGCCGGCGTCGGCGACCGCCTTGGAGGCGCTGGTGACGCCCGGCGAGATGTCGCGGCCCTCGCTCGCGCCCTTGACCGTCGTGACCGTGGTGACCAGCTCGCTGAAGTCGCCGGCCGCCTTCTTCGACAACATGGCGCGCAGATATTCCATGCCGGCCTGCGGGTGGGCGCTCTTGGCGGAGACGATGAAGTTCTCGCCGGGCTGGGTGTGCAGGGTGCCGTACGGCATCGCGTCGGAGCTGGTGATGTCAGGGATGGGGAACATCGCGTACGCGAAGTCGTCCGGCGTGGTGGACTTCTGTTCGTTCTCCAGCCACGAGCCGCAGGGCAGCATGGCCACCTGCTTCTTGTTCTGGGCCGTCTGCGTCTGCACGTGGTCGAGGCCTGCCGTGCCCTGCATGAGGTATTTGGCGCCCACCTCGGCCCACTTCTCGGCGGCGGTCAGCATCGGCTCGGCGGTCCAGGCGCCGTCCTCCAGGTTGTCGATGTCGACCAGCACGTCATTGCCGCCGATCTTCGCGGCCATGGTGAGCAGCGGCTCGTACAGGTACTGCGGGTGCTTGCCGGCGTAGGTGAAGGGCGCCATCTCGCCCGACTTCTTGATGGTCTCGCACAACTGGAGGAAGGCGTCCCAGGTCTTCGGGATCTCCCAGCCGTTGTCGTCGAAGACCTTCTGCGAATACCAGATCCCGTGGATGTAGTTGACGTAGCCGAGGACGCTGAACTTGCCGTCGTACGTACCGATGTCGATCACCGACGGGTCCAGCAGGTCGCGCACCTTGACGTTGGGGTCGTCCCACGAGGGCGCGTCGAGCAGCGGCGTCAGGTCCTGGAGCTGACCGTCCTGGGAGAGGGCGCCGAAGTCCATGAAGTTGGCGCCGGAGTTGTCGATCACCTCCGGCGGGTTGCCGCCGGCGAAGCGCGGCTGGAGGACCTTGGTGATCTCCTTGGTGGAGTTGTGCTTGATCTCGACGTTCGCGTACTTGCTCTTGAACAGCGGCTGGTGGATGTCCGTGGCGTAGGCCTGGCCGAAGCCGCCGTCGAAGATCCACACCTCGAGCGGCTTGTCTCCGACGCCGAACGGGTTGGCCGCGCTGGTGGCGGCCGGCGCCGCCGACGAGGGCGCGGGTTGGGACGCAGGGGTCGCGCACGCGGCGAGCGCGCCCGCCACGGGCACGAGAGCGGCGCCGCGAAGAAGCTCACGCCTGGTGATCTGGGGGGTGTTGGGCATGGTTACTGCTCCTGACTTGTCATGCTCCGCGCCTGATGCGCCCTGCGTAGCGGCTTTCCAGCGCCTTGTTGTGCTCGTCCCCACCCGCCACGTTGGCCGACAGGTAAATGGGAGGCGTCTCGCCCATCGCGACGAGCGCGTCCACCGCCTCGGTGACCACCATCTGCGCGAGCAGCGCGGAGGTGATCGTGGACACCGCGCCGTAGCTGCCGCCTCCGGGCAGTTCGAGGAGGGCGTCGCCGTACGGTGCGCCGTTGTCCAGCACGACGTCGGCCAGGTCGAGCAGCTTGCTCCCCGACGGGTGGCGCGAGGTCATCTGGGTGCTGTGCCTGACCGAGGTCAGCGCGATCATCGAGTGGCCCTGGTCCTTGACGATCCTGGCCAGCTCGACGACCGTGCCGTTCACGCCCGAGCTGGAGATCAGCACGAACACGTCCTGCGGTTCGACCGGCGCCAGGTCGTAGATCTGCCGTGCGACCGAGGGGTCGCGCTCCAGCTCGGGGGTCAGCACGCCGGGCGGCTGCCCGCCGTACAGGACGAGGTCTCTCGGCGTGAGGCGGTTGCTCGGGACCAGGCCGCCGGCCCGTCCGGCGATCTCCATGGCGATGGCCTCGGAATGCCCCGAGCCGAAGGCGTTGACCACGCCGTCCGCCCTGAGCGAGGTCACGAGCAGCTGCGCCGCCTTGCGCACCTGCCCGGCCTGGCTCTCCGCGACCTGACGGGCCAGATCGAGAATCCTGTCTGCGTACGTCATCTAGCTTCTCTCCACCCGGTGGCTTTCCACGGCGCTGATCGTTCGCTCGAACGCCTCGTTGGTCCGTTCGTACGTGCTCTGGGCGATCGCCACGTAGACGGCGTCCAGCACGAACAGCTGCGAGTGCACGGCGGCCAGCCCGCCGAGCCGGAACGTGGTCTCTCTGCTGGCGGTGGTCAGCACCAGTTCGGCCAGCTCCGCCAGCGGCGAGCGGGCGAACGAGGTGACCGCGACCGTCAGCGCGCCGTGGCTGCCGGCCTCGGCCAGCGCCTCCATGACCTCGCGCGTGCGGCCCCTGTGGCTGATGCCGACGGCGACGTCGCCCTCCTTCAGCAGCGCCGCCTCCGACAGCGCCACGTGCGCGTCTCCCGCGCTCCAACAGGGCACGCCGATGCGGCGCAGCCGGCCCTCGAACATGGTGGCCACGTTGCCGCTGGTCGAGACGCCGACGAGCAGGACGCGTGGGGCGGCCACGATGGCGGCGGCCACCTGGGCGACCACGTCGAGGTCGAGCTGGGCGGCGGTGTCCTGGATCAGACGCACGTCGGCGGCGGCCATCACCTCGATGGCGGCGTCGAGCGGGTCGTCGGGGCCGATCTCGTGGCCGACGCCCGCGCCCCAGCCCGCCTGCGCCGCCCTGCCGGTCTCGGTGGCCAGGGCGACGCGCAGCTCGGCGTAGCCGGAGAAGCCGAACGCCCGGCAGAACCTGGTCACGGTGGCGGGCGAGCTGCCGGCGCGCTCGGCCAGCGCGATGATGGTCGACCGCGCGGCCTCGGCAGGGTCGCCGAGTATCACCTCGCCGACCCGGCGCAAAGCCTCCGGCAAACCGGGTAGCTCTGTTTCGACGCGCCCCAGCGCTCCTGAAGTCACGAATATTCCTTCCGAATACCCGGTCTTCTGGCGAAAATTATTCTTGCTTCCTGGCCACGTCAAGCCCCAGACTCAGTCCGTGATGCAATCGCTAGTCATCGGTGTCGATGCCGGAGCCACCTCCACGCGGGTCGCCGTTCACACGCTCGACGGCGCCCGGGTGGGTTACGCCAGGGCGGGCGCGGGCAATCCGAGCGCCCACGGGCTGGCCACGGCGGCGTCGGCGATCGAGACCGCGCTCGGGAAGGCCCTCGGCTCCCTCGACGGCTCGCGGGTGGTCGCCTCGCTGGCCGGGGTCGCGGGGCACGTCGAGGAGATGGTGCCCGCGCTGGCCAAGGTCTGGGCCGGGCACGGCATCACCGCGGAGCCGCGTTACATGGGCGACGTGACGATCGCCTACGCCGCGGGCTCGCCCGAGCCGGACGGCTCGCTGCTGCTGTCGGGCACGGGCGCGGTCGCGGCCAGGATCGCCGGGTTCGAGCTCGGCGCGGTCGCCGACGGGCTGGGGTGGCTGCTGGGTGACGCGGGCTCGGGCTTCTGGATCGGCCGCGAGGCGGCCAAGGCGGTGGTCCACGCCTTCGACCGCGGTCTGCCGGTCGCGGCTCTGGACCGTACGCCGCCGGACCGCGGCCCCGCCTCCGGGGCGGGCGGCGTGGAGGCCGGGAGCGGGCTGCTCGTCGCTCTCGTCGGCGAGCACTTCCTCGGGGACGAGCGGCCCGCCACGCCGCGCGCGGTCGCCGACCGCCTCGTACGCCTGGCGCAGGCCGACCACATGCGGCTGGCGACGTTGTCGGCGCTGGTCAGCCGGGCCGCGTCGGAAGGCGACCCGCTGGCCGCCGGGATCGTGCGCGAGGCGGCCGGTCACCTGGTCGCCACGCTGAGAAGGGTGCACAGGTCGGGGCCCGTGGTGCTCGCCGGCAGCGTGCTGACCAGCCCCGGGCCGGTACGCGAGGCCGTGACGGAGCTGCTGGCGGGCGAGCGGGTCACGACGGCGGGTGACGCGGCGAGCGCGGCGGCCTGGCTGGCGGCCCGCGACCTGCTTGCGGAGCCCGACGCCAAGGCCCTGCACCCCACCTTCACCACCACCGCCTGACGGGGCACCACCGGCTCAAGGGTGCCGGTTCTTCAGCCGTAGGGCCGGTCAGACCTTCTTGACGACGATCGAGTCAGGGACCAGTTTCACCAGGTCATCCTCGTCGGAGGTGAAGTCAGAGCGCGGGTGCAGTAAGGCGTCCCCCATCCCGATCACCCGGCCACCCCCGTCAGCACTTTGATCCACACGAGAAATGTCTGGGCGCGCCCACCGAGGGCGGACTGGTCGACCAGGACTTCTCCGCCGACCCGGCGGGTCCTGCGGATGAAGTACTGCCCGCCGGCCTGGCACAGCTCGTAGAACGTCGGCACGCAGTCACACGTGTAGTCGCAGACGCGTATACGTTTTTCCACCGCCCAGACGGGGTCCCACGTCAGCCGGATGAAGCCGGGACACAACTCCGGCACATGGGCCGAGTGAAACCGGTCATCCGCAGGCATCGACGATGGTTGCGACATGCCGCAACTGTAGATCTGGTCGTCTTCTCTTGTCTACATGCAGCGACAGCTCTGTCTATTTAGACGGAACGATATGTGAACTCTTGCCCGCATTCGCCTATGTTGCCTATGTGCTCGACTACGATGGAGACACTCACGTCTACGTCCAGATCGCCGACATCCTCCGCAAGAGGGTCTCGAAGCTCGACTCCGGGCACCCGGTGCCGAGCGAGGCCGACATTCAGTACGAGTTCGGAGTCGCCAGAACCACGGCCAGGCGCGCGGTCCACATACTGCGCGAGGAAGGACTCATCTACACCGTTCAGGGCGAGGGGACCTTCGTCGGCACACCGGAAGAAGCACCTCGCAAGCAGCGAAAAGTACCGTTGTACCGGCAGATCGCGACAGACATCAGCGATCAGATCAAGGCGGGAAGTTTTCTTCCCCGACGCCCCATACCGGGCGAGACAGCGCTGGTGAAGCAGTATGACGTCGCGCGCGAGACGGTGCGGCGGGCCATGGCGCTGTTGCGGGAACAGGGGTGGATCTACACCGTCGCCCAGCGGGGCAGTTACGTCTCGCCGAAGGAGTCGTGGCCCCAGGACTGACTTCGCCTAAGTGCTCGTATCCACACGTCTAGAATATGGGCATGCTCGACCGCGAGGGCCCAGTCCCGCTGTACGTTCAGGTCGCCGACGTGATTCACCAGCGGATCACCAGCGGGAAGTTGCGGACCGGCGATCCCGTGCCGAGCGAGACGGCCCTGGAGGCGGAGTTCGACATCGCGCGCAGCACCGCACGCAACGTCGCCCGGGAGCTTCGCCGACGGCGGCTCGTCCATACCGTCCGGGGCGAGGGCACCTTCGTCGGGCCCGTCGGCGTGCCTCGCGAGAAACCGATCAGAGCCAAATATGCGATCATCGCCGATGACCTGGCCGCGCGCATCAGACGCGGCGAGCTCCGTCCCAACAGGGCGATCCCCAGCGAGCAGGTGCTGATGCGACAGTACGGCGTCGCCAAGGTCACGGCCCGGCTGGCCGTCTCGCGGCTGCGGGAACAGCGGTGGGTCGTCACGGTGCCGCACCGGGGCACCTACGTGTGCGATCCGACGCGATGGCCCGTCAGCCCTTGACCGCGCCCGCCGTCATACCGGTGCCGACGCCGCGCTGCAGGAAGAGGAAGAGCAGCAGCGCGGGCAGCGCGAACAGGCCGGCGGCGGCCATGGTGGCGCCCCAGTCGGTGCGTCGCTCTCGTCGGCGAGCACTTCCTCGCAGACGAGCGGCCCGCCACGCCGCGTGCCCTCACCGACCCGCTTGCCTTCCTGTTCGGGGAGGGCGCGGCGAGGGTCGGCATGAAGCAGGTGGAGGCCAGGACCACGAAGGCCACCGGTCACAAGGCGCGAGCTCGTGGACGCGCCAGAGATACGGCCTTCCCCATAGCACGTTGAAGACCCTGCGCCGTAGCCTGAGGTTGGTTAGACATCAGGAAGGCGGTCAGGGCCTATGACCGAAGCTGGCACGATCGGGGCTCGACTCCGAGGCGAGCGCCAATCTCGCGGGTTCACACAGGAAGAACTGGCCGAGGCAGCCGGCCTGTCCCGCGATCTGGTCGCCAAACTGGAGCAAGGGCAACGCCGATCCGCAAGGCTGACCACGCTGGTCAAGCTGGCCAACGCACTCGACATTGAACTGTCCGCGCTGGTCGGCAAAAGGGACCAGCTCGGCACGGACCGCGACGGCGGCAGCGTCCTGGCCCTGCGCGACGCCCTACTCTCCCCCTCACTTCTGCCCGGCCTCGACGACGGCCACGACGGCGAGCCCACACCGATCCCCGACATAGAACGCGCGGTCGCCGCGGCATGCCGCTCGTACTGGCGCGGCGACTTCCCGGCCCTCGTCGCCACCCTCCCGGACCTGCTTGCCGAGGCACGCCTGACCCACAGCACGCTTGGCGCCAGCGCCGTCTATCCGCTGGCCATGGCTTACGATCTGGCAGCATCCGTGACGATCCACCTCGGCCGAGACGACCTTGCGGCCGTCAGCGCCGAGCGCGCCATTACCACCGCGCACGCCGGCGATGACGAGCTGTTGTGGGCCGGCCTCCACGGGACGTACGCATGGGTCCTGCATCACCAAGCCCGGCTCGACCAGGCCGAGCGGTTGGCCATATCGATGGCAGAGCGGATCGAGCCCGCATTCTCGGCCCCGGCCGAGCACCTCGCCACATGGGGCAAGCTGCTCCTGGCCGCGTTCGCCCCCGCCGCTGCCGCGGGGCGGGAGGTCGCCGACTACGCCGCGTTGGCCGCTGCGGCCGCTGAGCGGCTGCGTGGCCGGGTGGCAGTCCACAACAGCTGGTTTGGGTCTGCCATGGTGGCCGAGCAGGAGACGCACGCCTACACCGTGCTGCGCTTGCCAGACAAGGCGTTGCGGGCCGCGCGCCGCATCCACGCCGGCGACCTGGAGGGCATCGCGCACGGCCGTCACCTGATTGACATCGCGCAGGCGCACGTGGACTCGCGGCACCACAAGACAGCCGCGGAGCGACTGCTGGAGGCCCGCGCGGAGTCAGAGGTGTGGTTCCGGCACCAGGCTGTTGCCCGGGACCTGGTCGAGGTGCTGCGAGAGGAAGAGAGGCGGCCGTCGACGACGATCCGGTCGCTGGCGAACTCCCTAGGCATCTGACTAGGACATGGTGTCCTGATCCGCCGGGAAAACAGTCCCACATGTAGGACATGACATCCCTGGCGCGTTGTTTGCGCTGGTCGTAGCTTCACAATGTGACGCAGACCACAGACACCGGAGCTCAACCCCAACCGGCCGACCGGATCACGCACGTCATACAGGTCGGCCGATAGCCAGCGCCGAGTTGCAAGAGCTCCTCCAGACCACCGAAGGAGACCTGCGCTGGGTCGCGGCGCGGGCGGCCCTGCTGCTCGACAGCGACCGCTACGTTCAGTCGTCGCTGGTACTCCAGCGTCTCGACGGGCTCGAGATAGACGAGGTGTGGCAATACAACGCCCACGTGCCGGTCCCGTCCCTATCCTGCTACCTGCGGCACACCGCCGAGGAACTCGGGCGGCGGCTGCGGCAGCGGACGGCCCTGTCTCGGCTGGAGCGTGAGGGCTCCCCCCGCGCGGGAGTTGGCGCTGTACGAGGAGGCGTTCGACTTCCTGGCGGCTCGCGGCTGGCCGCAGGTCAGCATCGACTGCCGTGGGTTCGACCCGGACCAGGTGGCGGCCGAGCTGCTCCGCCAGGTGCAAGGCGCGTACGGAACCCACGACGTGTAGGAGGGCGCATGCTCAGGGCTGTGACCGTCAACATCGGCGCCGCTGGACTGGATAGGGCCGAGCTGCTGCTGCGCTGGCTGGCCGAGCGGGACGACGATGTCATCCTGCTCACCGAAACCAGCGCCGGCCCGGGCACCGCCTACCTGCTGGAGCAGTTCCGGCGTGCCGGCTACATCACCGTCAACACCCCAGACGACGGCGACCGCGGCGCGGCGCTGGTTAGCCGGGTATCGCTCACCGCACACGAGCCCGACGCGTTCGAGCAGGTAAGCATTCCCGCCCGGGTTGCCGCCGCCGCTCTCGACACGTCCCCGCGCACCTGGTGGGTCAGCGTGTATGTCCCCAGCCGCGACCGATCCGCGGACAAGACCGCCCGCAAGGAGGAGTTCATCACGTCGCTGCTCAAGACCATCGAGCAGTTCCAGCCTGAAGAGCGCGACCGCATGGTGATCGGCGGCGACTACAACGTCATCACCTCCGACCACCGGCCCCTCCATCCGGGATTTCTGCCGTTCGAGTTCGCCCTGCTCGACACCCTGTCAGCGGAGGGCTTCATCGACGCGCACGCGCGCTGCGCGCCCGGAAGCCAGCCGTACAGCTGGATCGGCCGGACCGGCGACGGCTACCGCTACGACTACTTCCACGTCGGCCCCGAACTGGGTGAGCGGCTCCGAGATTGCGCCTACCTGCACGAGACACGCGAGCAGAGGCTGACCGATCATGCCGCTGTCGAGCTCTACCTGAACGTGGAAGCTGAGCGGCTCGAATGTTCCGGCCCGGCTGGGCCTGAAGCCCTCGGCTTGTTCTAGACCGAGGCCAGAGCAGATCGCACCAGCGAGTCGTCGGTATCGCTGGTGCGATCCAGCTCCACACCAAGGCCACGAGCGAACGCATCGAGCTCGACCTGCACAGCGGCCCCTGACTCGTCTTGGCGGACCGTCCGCTCGATTTCCATAAAGGTGCCGGCGTGCTCGACCTCGTCCACGCAGATCGTCAGCTCACCGATCGAGCACCAGCGGCGTACCTTCACAATGCGGATAGTCGGGTAGAAGCCCATGGCCACGATCGCCTGGTGCATGGCCTCGCGGTCGGCGACCTCGGTTTCGTGCTCCAGGCACGCCATCTCGTTGTCGATCGGTCGCTTCACGGTGAACAGGTGGCGACCGTCCTGGGTACGGAGCCGGCTGAAAGCCCTGCCGACCTTGCTCTGCTCATACGTCCAGCCTGCCTCTGCGTAGGCTTGGTCGTCTTGCCGGGACGGAGTCGACAGGAACGCTCCCCGCCGCGCCAACGCGGCCTCCAGCTTCCCGTATCGCCGACGCGGTATTTGACCTCAACCTCTTGCGTCCCGTCTGCCACAGCGCCTCCCTTCTTTCGCTTGAGCCTCGTGAAGGCTAGCGATTCGCGCTGACCCAGACAGGAGAACGTGACTCGCATCGGGTTGCGTGCCGCCACGCCGCACCGGGAAACCTACGTGTGCGATCCGGCGCAATGGCCCGTCAGCCCTTGACCGCGCCCGCCGTCATGCCGGTGCCGACGCGGCGCTGCAGGAAGAGGAAGAGCAGCAGCGCGGGCAGCGCGAACAGGCTGGCGGCGGCCATGGTGGCGCCCCAGTCGGTGCCGAACACGTCGCGGAACGACGAGAGCCACACCGGCAGCGTACGTTTGTCCTGGTCCTTGATGATCAGCACGTTGACGAACGCGAACTCGTTCCACGCGGTGATGAACCCGAAGAGTGAGGTCGCCATGAGCCCCGGCGCCAGCAGCGGGAAGACCACCCGCCGGAAGGCCACCAGCCGGCTGCATCCGTCCACCTGAGCCGCCTCCTCCAGCTCCGGCGGGATCGCGGCGAGGAACCCGCGCAGCGTCACGATCGTGAACGGCAACGTGACCATGAAGTAGACACCGGTCAGCATGGCCAGCGAGTCGAGCAGGTCGGTGTCCCTGGCGATGATGAACACCGGCACCAGCAGCGCCTCCCACGGCGCCATCTGGGCCGCGAAGACCGCCACCACGAACGCGCTCCTCCCCCGCCAGCGCATCCGCGTCATCGCGAACGCCGCCAGCAGCGCGACCACCAGCGCGATCAGCACCGCCGCGACCGTCACCAGCAGGCTGTTGCGCCAGTAGGTCCAGAACCCCGGCGCGTTCACCGCGGTGACGAAGTGGTCGAGCGTCGGATCGGCGGGCCAGAACGTCGGCGTGGCCGCCTGGATGTCGCGCGTCGGCTTGAACGCGGTGAGGAACATCCAGTAGACGGGGAAGACCGTCGTCACGAGCACGGCCACCGCCGTCGCGTTGAGCGCGAGCCGTTTCACGAGCGGACCATCCTTCGCAGGTTGCTGACCAGGGCGACGGCGAGGATCACGACGGTGAGCATGGCGACCGCCGAGCCCAGGTCGTAGCGGTGCAGCACGCGGGCGACCTTGAACGCGTAGACCGGCAGTGTGGTGGTGGCGTCGTCGGGGCCGCCCTGGCTGAGCACCCAGATCTGCGGGAAACACTTGGCCACCCAGATCACCTCAAGGGAGACGATCAGCGCGAACAACTGCCTGAGCATCGGCACGGTGATCTTCCAGAACACCTGCCCGCCGCTGCCGCCGTCGATCCGCGCCGACTCGTACAGCTCGGCGGGGATCGTGGTGAGGCCGGCGTACAGGGTGAGCGCGGCGAACGGGACCGACTGCCACACGACGAGGATCACGAGCACGGCGAACGTGGCCGTCCCGTCGGCGAACCAGGTGTAGCCCTGGAACGAGTCGAAGCCCAGGGTGACCAGCAGCCAGTTGACCACGCCCAGCTCGGACTGGAACAACCACTGGAAGATCGTGGTCGCCGCTATGACGGGGGTGGCCCAGGCCAGGGCCAGGGCGCTCATCACGGCCAGGCGCAGGCCGCGGCGCAGGCGTACGAGCATGAGGGCGACGCCGGTGGACAGGACCACGATGAGCACCACGTTGACCACGGTCCACACGACGGTGCGCCACACCACCTGCCAGAACTCCTCGCCGCCCAGCAGCTCGGCGTAGTTCTCCAGCCCGATGAAGGTGGCGCCGCCCCTGATCAGCTCGCCCATGCGGAAGTGCTGGAACGAGATCACCGCCGCTTTGAGCATGGGATAGATCAGGAGGAAGGCCCCGCCCGCCACCGTGGGAGCGATGAGCAGGAAGGGCCAGAACGAGCGGCGTCCAGCCCGCATCAGGATCCGCTGTTCAGCGTCGTGGTGATCGACTCGGAGACCTTCTTCGCCTCCGCCGCCGGGTCGGCGCCGGTGAGCACGGCGGTCATGTACTGCTTGATCACGGAGGTGGCCTCGACGGCGGCCCAGTTGGGGGTGTTCGGGGTGGCCCGGCCGCCCGCCGCGCCGACGGCCATCGCGGCGGTGCCCTCGTCGCCGGAGAGCACGCCGGCCAGCGAGGTGCGGTTGGGCACGAAGCTCATCGTCGTGGCCAGCTCTTTCTGGAACTCCTCCCCGGCCAGGGCTTTGACCAGCTCGTACGCCTCGTCCTGGTGCTGCGAGGCCACCGGGATGATCAGGTCGGAGCCGCCCGTGAAGACCGTGCCGGGTTTGTCGGCGGTCTTGCCCGGGATGGGGAAGAAGCCCATCTTGTCCTTGAGCTTGCCGTCCACCTCCAGCACGCGGGCGGCGACGCCGGGCACGGCGATGATCTGCGCGACCGTGCCCTGCGCGAACACCTCGTGCTGCGGCGGGTTGGCCTCGTCGGCGTCCTTGGGGCCCTTGCCGAGGGCCTGGAGCCGCTGGTAGAAGTCCATGCCGGCCAGGGCCTGCGGGGTGTCGAGGGCGCCTTTCCACCGGCCGCCCTCCTGGACGGCCAGGTCGCCGCCCTCGTCCCAGACGAAGCCGGCGAGGGCGTACCAGGTCTGGCCGGTCAGATAGATGCCCTGGTTGCCACCTTTATTAAGCTTTGTCGTGATTTCTAGCCACTCGTCGCGGGTTTTCGGGGGCTCCTTGATGCCGGCCTCGGCGAACAGGTCCTTGTTGTAGACGACCACGCGGTTGGCGGCGTACCAGGGGACGCCGTACTGCTTGCCGTCGATCTTGCCGGGCTGGGCCAGCCCCGGCAGCCAGTCCTCGCCCTTGAGGTCGGCGACCTTGGCGGTGAGGTCCGTGACGCCGCCGCTGGCGGAGTACTGGGCGACCTGCGTGTTGCCCACCTCGATCACGTCGGGCGCGTCGGTGCTGGCCAGGGCCGCCGTGACGCGCTCGCCGATGCCGTCCCAGGCCTGGATCTGGATGTCGAGGTCGACACCCTTGTGCGCCGCCTCGTGCTCGGTTTCGAACTTCTTCAGCAGCTCCTTCGTGACGCTGCCGTCCATGATCCAGACGGTCAGCTTGGCAGGGGCGCCGCTCGCCGCCGCCCCGGTCTCCGGCTCTGCGCCGGTGCCGCACGCGCTGAGCGCGAGCACGGCCGCCAGGGCAAGGATGCGGTACTTCATGGTGTTCCTTCTGGTGCTGGGGGGTGGGGTCCCGCGCCCGCCGGGCGGGCGCGGGACACGATCACACGTTGGGGACGGTGTCCTTGAACGCGGCCCCGGACGAGCGCAGCGAACCGACCCGGCTCTGCACCTCCGCGGGCGAGAGGACCTCGTTCTTGCTGTGGTAGACGTAGTCGACCTGCTGGCGGTACGTACGGGTGCCCGTCGCCCCCTGAAGATCGATGAACCACTGGTTGAACATGATCCACATCGGGGTCTCGGGGTAGTAGATGTCACCGTGGTCGGCGAAGAGGCGGCCGTCCACGTAATACTTCATCCGGCCGCCGGAGACCTGGATGACGAGGTCGTGCCAGCCGGCGAAGCTGACACGCTCCTCGGTGTGGGTGTTCACCGCCTGCCACGGCTCGTTCCGGTAGGTCTCCCAGCTCGTGGCGTAGAGGATGTTGGACGGTTCGCCCCAGCCGCCGTTCGGCAGATACTCGAAGTCCAGCTCGCCGTAGTCGGGGTCGAGGTCGAAGCGCAGCGGGGTGATGGTGAAGAACGTCTGCACCACGTGCTCGCCGTCGGGACCGCTGGTCGGGGCGTCGCTGAAGCGCACGCGGGCGGCGTACGTGCCCTCGTGGAACTTGCGGTTGGTGGTGGACAGCTCGGTCTGCACGGTGCCCGAGGGGGTGCCGTTCGTCGAGGAGTCGAGCGTCAGCAGGCCGCCGGGGAACGAGACCGCGCCGGGCGACCAGGTGGCGCCGGGCACGCCGGGGCCACCCGAGCTGGAGCGGACCGTCCAGCCGCGCTGGGCCAGCCGGGGGTCGTTCGAGCCGGTGTAGGTGAAGTCGTCGAACAACTCGCCGCCGGGCCCCGGCGGCACGGTGGGCGTGACGGTGGGGTCGGGGTCGCTGCCGTTGGGCTGGCCCCAGGAGAGCGTGCCGTTGACGTAGACGGTGACCTTGTCCCAGTTCGCGTAACTCGTCTGGGGGCCGTACGAGTAGTCGTCGCCTTGCGTGAACGTCTGCCAGTCGGCGCGGTGGAAGCGCAACTGCATGTCGCCGGTGGTCCGGCCGGGGGCCAGGCTACCTGAGGTGAAACCCACCTCCAGGTATTGGCCGTCGCCCTGCTGGCGGACGAACTGTCCGGTCACCGTCGAGCATCCGACGACCGCCCATGAGCAGGCGAAGCGGTAGGTCTCGGTGCCGGTGAGGTAGTAGCGGACCTTGACCTGGTTGAGCGGGATCGTGGTGGTGCCGTCGTTGAAGAGCTGGAGCCAGGGCTCGGCCTGGGCCGTGGTGGCGCCGGGGGCGCTGGTGCGGTACTGGAGCCGGACGGCCTGGTCGGCGTTGGCGGGTGCGACCAGGAAGACGGCGACGATGAGGGCGGGGATGGCTAAGGAGAGCAGAACTTTACCGAAATTTCGGGACATGAATGGGTTCTCCTTGGTTGTGCGGTCCCCCGAAGGTCGTGCTGGTCAGGTGCGGTGGTGCCGGTGGTGCGTGCGGTGGTCGGGGACTGTCTCTTATACAAATCTTACGACGCCGGCGACTAACTAC
>NZ_SMJZ01000122.1 GCF_004348345.1 Nonomuraea longispora | reverse complement strand
GGTTGGGTGGCGGTGTGGCGGGGGCCCGCTGCGGTCCTCGGGAGGAGCGTGATGCGTAAGCGGCACGCCACGGCGATGACGGTGGCGACGATGCCGAGCACGCCGAGGATCACCCCTGTGACGGTCGCGACGGCCGCTCCAGCGCCTGCCTCGGCCAATCTGAAGGCGTAGTGGTACTGGAGGCTCGCGAGCGTCTCTGTGGACCGCTCAGGGCCTCCGCCGGTGAGCACCATGCCGTACGCGAACGTCTGGAGACCCATGGCCACGGTGGCGATCGCGACGAGCGCCCCCACGGCGAGCATCCCGGGCATGACGCTCCCGCCGGCGGGAGCGCGCAGGGCGGGCAGGAACGCCGTCACCGCGAGCGCGCAGACCACCCCGAACGTGGCGGCCGCGACGATCAAACGCAGTGTTCCGGGTGCCGTGGCCGCGTCGGTCAGCCCCTGGGCCAGGCTCACCACACCGGAGGTGTCGGTACGCAGCCCGCGCGTCCAGGCCACCGCCACCCCCACCGGGGAGAACGTGACGATGGCCAGAGAGAGCACGATCCGCCCGGCCCGACGGGGCCTGGTGCCGGCGCGGTCCAGCGCCAGGGCCAGCAGCGGCGCCACCACCACGGCGACCAGCAGCGGCGCCAGGGTCAGCGTGAGGGTGAAGCCGAGCGCGCGCCAGAAGCCGCTGTTGCCCAGCAGCTCGGCGTGGTTGGCCGTGCCCACGTCGACGCTCTCTCGCAGGACGCCTCCGCGCCGGAGGCCCGCCAGGACCGTCTGGACCGTGGGCAGGACCAGGGTGATGAGGGCGCCGAGAACCGCGGGCGCGGCCAGCAGCCAGCCGAGCGCCGGCGGGAAAGTCTGTGGAGGGGTGGGGGAGGTCACGTGGCCTGACCCTACGCCGCTCCGAGTCGTCCGCGCACGGATGGGAAGGCACCGCCGGAGCCTGCGCCCGATGGCGGCGGGCAGGGGCCATGGGCGCGTGTCCGCCACGCGGCACCGAAGTGCGGCCGGCCGATCAGCATGGCCTTTCGCCGGGTGCGCTCACACCTGCGCGTGAAGGGACGTGCGAGGGGACGTCAGTCGAGCGCCGCGAGCACGTCGTCGGAGACGTCGAAGTTGGCGTAGACGTTCTGGACGTCGTCGCTGTCCTCCAGCGCCTCGATGAGGCGGAAGACCTTCTTGGCACCCTCCTCGTCGAGCGGCACGCTCATCGAGGGCAGGAAACTCGACTCCGCCGAGTCGTAGTCGATGCCCGCGTCCTGCAGGGCTTTGCGCACCGGCACCAGATCGCCCGCCTCGGACACCACCTCGAACGAGTCGCCCAGGTCGTTGACCTCCTCGGCGCCCGCGTCGAGCACGGCCATCAGCACGGTGTCCTCGTCGAGGCCGTTCTTCGGCACGATGACGACGCCTTTGCGGTTGAACATGTAGGACACGGAGCCGGGGTCGGCCAGGGAGCCGCCGTTGCGGGTCAGCGCCACGCGCACCTCGGAGGCGGCGCGGTTGCGGTTGTCGGTGAGGCACTCGATGAGCACCGCGACGCCGCCGGGCGCGTAGCCCTCGTAGGTGATGGTCTGCCAGTCGGCGCCACCGGCCTCGAGGCCGCCGCCGCGCTTGCGGGCACGCTCGATGTTGTCGTTGGGCACGGAGTTCTTCTTCGCCTTGAAGATGGCGTCGAAGAGGGTGGGGTTGGCATCCGGGTCAGGGCCGCCTGTCCGGGCCGCCACCTCGATGTTCTTGATGAGCTTCGCGAACAGCTTGCCGCGCTTGGCGTCGAGCGCGGCCTTCTTGTGCTTCGTCGTCGCCCATTTGGAGTGGCCGGACATTACCTAGAGCTCCCTCAGCATGTCTACGAAGTAACGGTGCACGCGAGCGTCTCCGGTCAGCTCGGGATGGAACGACGTCGCGAGCAGCGGCCCTTGCCGGACCGCGACGATCCTATCCCCCGGCTCGCACCTGCCCAGCACATCGACGTCCGCGCCGACGGTTTCGACCCATGGCGCGCGGATGAAGACGGCGTGCACCCGCTGCCCCGCGAAGTCGAGATCCTCCTCGAAGGAGTCGACCTGACGGCCGAACGCGTTGCGTCTGACCACCATGTCGATGCCGCCGACGGTCTGCTGGCCGGGGACGCCGTCCTCGATCCGGTCGGCCAGCATGATCATGCCGGCGCAGGAGCCGTAGGCGGGCATGCCCTCCTTGATGCGCATGCGCATGGGCTCGAGCATGTCGAAGGTCTCGGCGAGCTTCCACATCGTCGTCGACTCGCCGCCGGGAATGACCAGGCCGTCGACCGCCTCCAGCTCGGCGGGCCTGCGCACGGCCGTAGCCCGCGCGCCCGCCTCCTGGAGCATGCGCACATGCTCGCGCACGTCGCCTTGGAGGGCGAGTACACCGATCGTGGGCACAGCAGATCCTTCCGTCCGGGTGCGGGTCCAGCTCATTCAACACCACGACGGGCCGGGATCTTCCTGGCGGGGCGCGCCGGCCGGGACGAGGGTCCCGGCCGGGCGCGTGGGTCACGGGCGCTCGGTCTCCAGGCGCACGGTCTCGTCCACGGTCATCGGCCGGCTGCGCGCGGCCGGGTCGAGCGGGCGCAGGTACGTCTGCTGCACACCGGGCACCCGGTCCTCGACCACGAACGTGGCCCGCGTGTACACCTCGCCCCCGGGCGTCTGCACCTGCGGCACCACCTTGAAGTCGGCCGTCATCTGCTCGCGCTCGATCTTCGTCAGCACGTAGCCGCGCTGGTTGTTGTAGAACTTCAGATGCGGGTTGATCTTCAGGAACGGGTGCGTCGCCGGGTCGGAGTCGGCGCCGTCCCCGCCGGTGGAGATCGAGGTGGCCACCAGTTCGGAGCCGACGGACGGTCCCGTCGGGTCGTCGTAGTCGAGCTTGAGGTCGCTGGCCCAGTGGGCGTGCACGTCGCCGGTCAGCACGACGGGGTTGCGCACCTCGGCATCGAGCCAGCCCTGGGTGATGCGCTTTCGGGAGGCGACGTAGCCGTCCCATGCGTCCTGGCTGGTGATCTTGGCAGGGCCGTCGTTGTTGTCGCGCTGGGCGAAGAACACCTGCTGGCCGAGGATGTCCCACTGCGCCCGCGAGTGCCGGAAACCGTCCAGCAGCCACGCCTCCTGCTCGGCGCCCGTGATGGAGCGGGCCGGGTCGACCGCGGCGGGGCAGTCCTTGTAGCCGTCGCCGCACCCCTGGTCGTCGCGGTACTGGCGGGTGTCGAGCATGTGGAAGGTGGCCATGCGACCCCACCGGATGCGGCGGTAGAGCTGCATGTCGATGCCGCGCGGGATGGAGGTGCGGCGCAGCGGCATGTTCTCGTAGTAGGCGCGGAAGGCGGCCTCGCGCCGGCTCAGGAAGCCCGGCTGGGGGATCTCGGGCTTCTCGGCCACCTCGTCGGCCCAGTTGTTGTCCAGCTCGTGGTCGTCCCACACCACCAGCCAGGGCGCGGCCGCGTGCGCGGCCTGCAGGTCTGGGTCGGTCTTGTACTGGGCGTGGCGCTGGCGGTAGTTGGCGAGGGTCTCGGTCTCGGGGCCCTCGTGGTCGCGGACGTTGCCGCCGGGGATGGTGTAGGTGTCCTTGGTGTACTCGTACTGGTAGTCGCCCAGGTGCAGGATCACGTCGGGGCGCTCCTCGGCCAGCCTGCGGTACGCCGTGAAGTAGCCGTGCTCGTACTGCGAGCAGGAGACGAACGCCATGGCCAGGGCGCCGCCGTACGACAGGGGATGCGGGGCGGTGCGGGCGCGGCCGAGCGGCGAGACGTACGGGCCGACGCGGAAGCGGTACCAGTAGTCCCGGTCGGAGCTCAGGTCCTTCAGCTCCACGTGGACGCTGTGCCCCCATTCGGGCGCGGCCACCGTAACGCCGCTGCGCACGACCTTGCGGGCGCGTTCGTCGGCGTACACCTGCCACAGCACGGGGAACGGCCGCTGCGGCATGCCGCCGAGCCCGTCCTCGGCCATCGGCTGCTGGGCGAGCCTGGTCCAGATGACGAAGCCCTCGTGGTCGGGGTCGCCCGAGGCGACGCCGAGGACGAAGGGGTCGGTGCGCAGCCCGCGCGAGGCGAGGCTCTGGGCGGATTCGGCGGCGGGGTCTGGGTCGGCGTGCGCGCCGGTCGCGGGGATCGCGGCGGCGGCGCCCGCCGCTAAACCGGTGACGAGGAAGTGCCGGCGGTTCAGCTTGGACACGTGAGGCTCCCGGACGATCAAGGGTGAGGGACGCCCGTAGCCTGACTCAGGATCATGACCAGAGGGTGAACAGCAGAACAGAAAAAGGCGACATCCTTCACGGATGCCGCCTCTTTCGGCGATATTCGCCGGGACTACCAGCCGCGCTCGGCGAGCCGGTGCGGCTGCGGGATGTCGTCGACGTTGATGCCGACCATGGCCTCGCCCAGGCCGCGGGAGACCTTGGCGATGACGTCGGGGTCGTCGTAGAAGGTCGTGGCCTTGACGATGGCCGCGGCGCGCTTGGCCGGGTCGCCCGACTTGAAGATGCCGGAGCCGACGAAGACGCCCTCGGCGCCCAGCTGCATCATCATCGCGGCGTCGGCCGGGGTGGCGATGCCGCCCGCGGTGAACAGCACGACCGGCAGCTTGCCGAGCTTCGCGACCTCCGCGACCAGCTCGTACGGCGCCTGCAGCTCCTTGGCGGCGACATACAGTTCGTCCTCGGGCAGCGAGGTGAGGCGCTTGATCTCGGCGCGGATCGTGCGCATGTGGGTGACGGCGTTGGAGACGTCGCCGGTGCCCGCCTCGCCCTTGGAGCGGATCATGGCCGCGCCCTCGGTGATGCGGCGCAGGGCCTCGCCCAGGTTGGTGGCCCCGCACACGAACGGCACGGTGAACTGCCACTTGTCGATGTGGTTGGCGTAGTCGGCCGGGGTGAGCACCTCCGACTCGTCGACGTAGTCGACGCCGAGCGCCTGCAGCACCTTCGCCTCGACGAAGTGGCCGATGCGGGCCTTGGCCATGACGGGAATCGACACGGCCTCGATGATGCCGTCGATCATGTCGGGGTCGCTCATCCTGGACACGCCGCCCTGGGCGCGGATGTCGGCGGGCACACGCTCGAGGGCCATGACGGCGACCGCCCCGGCATCCTCAGCGATCTTGGCCTGCTCGGGCGTGACGACGTCCATGATGACACCGCCCTTGAGCATCTCGGCCATGCCTCGCTTGACGCGGGCCGTTCCGGTGACGGGGCTGCTTTCTGGCGTGCTGCTGGACACGGTCTTCCTCACGGGCTCTCACGGCGAATCGGTATGTTCTCAAGCCCATCGTAGGTCCTGACGGACCCCTCCCCCGACATGCCAAGATGTCAGGATTTACCGCCTTACTTATACAAGCAGGACTATGGGATGACGGGCTTGCGGCTGGCGAGGGCGACCCAGACCTGGCCGGGCGCGAAGTTCATCGGCTCGCCGCTCTCCGTGGTGAACGTCGTGCCGTCCTTCTCCGATTCCCGCTCCCAGTTCGCCTTGTACGCCTTGCCTTCGCGCAGCACGATCGCCTTGCCCTTGCCCGTGGTGTGCACGAGCGGCGTGTAGCTGTCGTTGCTGTCATGGAACTGCGAGCGTTCGGTCTTGGTGTACTGGACGACGATCGTCGGCGCGCCGAGCTGCCCGCCCTCCGCGGCCATGTCCTTCTTGCCGTCCTGCCAGATCATCCATTTCTTCCTCGCCTCCGACCAGGCGAAGGTGAAGCGGGCCGCGGGCCACTTGACCGTGTACGACTTGCGCGGGACCCCGCCTTCCGCCGGCGCGTCGCCGAAGGTGAAGCCGACGTCCTTGGCCTTGCTCGCTTTGGGCGCCTCGGCCAGCAGCCGCTTGGTGTTGGCGAACAGGTTGTAAGGGGCGAAGCGGCCCGGCTCGCGGAAGTACGCGCCGGGGTTGCGCGAGTCGCCGACGTCGAACAACGACGCCTCGGCGATGAACGGCAACATCTTGGACTGCGCACCCGAGTAGGAGAAGGCGGGCTTGCCGAACTGCGGCGCGATGTGCAGGTCGGAGATGCGGGCGCTGCGCACCGGCCCCACCTTGGACGGCAGCCTGGAGGAGAAGATCGCCATGATCCGGGTCAGCCCGGCCTCGACCTGCTCGACGTAGACGATGTCGGCGCTCTTCAGGCCCTGCTGCGGCTTGCCCGCCGCGGTGTTCTCGATCTTCACCGCCAGCACGGGCTTGAGGACGTCGTACGGCTTGCCGGTGAAGGGATGGGCATTGACCTCGGCGGGCTCCTCGCTCGGCGCGACGGAGGCGGCTGCCTGCGGCACCTTGCCCGGCGCCGGCTCCTCGGAGGAACAGGCGGAGACAGGCAGGAGCACAGCCGCTCCGGCCAGCCAGATCGTGATCGTCCGGGATAGCCGCACCAGTAACACTCCTCGCCTTCAGCCCAGAAACGGGATGAAGCTTACTGGTTTCCCCAAATCAGGTCATTCAGTTGCCATAGTCGCGGGCGGATTGTCATCAATCTCGAAGAATCGAGGGTATTCGGTGTGGCCGGCCAGGCGGAGGGTCCTGGCGAGCCAGCGGCGCTGCGCCGTACGCGTGACCGCGACCGCGTTGTTGTAGAAGCGGCGGGAGTAGACCACCTTGGCCACGGCGGCGTCGAGCTCTTCCAGCAGGTCATGCCCCCCTGGCGCCTCCGAGAGCTTCTCCCTGAAGCGCTCCTGGTCCACGGCTGCCCGCAGGGCCCGCGACAGGTCGCTCTCGGCGTGCTCGCGCTCGTCCGGGCCCGCCGTCCTCGCCTCGTGAGCGGCGGCGGCCAGCACGAGGGACGTGGCCGGGTCGAGCAGGCGCGATCCGGCCAGCTCCAGGACCACTGCCCTGCGCCGCATCAGCGCGGCGTCCAGCGCCTCCTGGGCCAGCTCCAGCCGGATGTGCAGGCGGTCGAGCCGGCCGGCCCGCCAGGAGACGTAGACGGCCAGGAGCACCACGACGATGCCTGCGCTCAACACGACCATGGTGGATGTCACAGGTCTTCCTCCACGCGTCCCGCGCCGCTCATGGTGACCGTCTCGTAGACGCGCACGACGTCGCGCGCGACCGTGGACCAGTCGTACTTCCTGACCGCGACCAGCGCCTCCGCCGCCAGCTTGGCCCGGCGTTCCGGGGCGTCGAGCAGCGCGCCCGCCTCGCGCGCCAGCGCGGCGGAGTCGCCGTTGGAGAACAGCGCGCCCGCCTGGCCGTCGCCGAGCACCCTGCGGAAGGCGGGGATGTCGCTGGCCAGCACCGTGGCGCCGGACGCCATGGCCTCGGCCAGCACGATGCCGAAGCTCTCGCCGCGCGTGTTGGGGGCGCAGAACACGTCGACCGAGTGGTAGGCGCGGATCTTGTCCGCCTCGCTGACCATGCCCAGCACGGTCACCCGGTCGTGGAGACGCTTGGGCACCCGCTCGTAGACGTCCTTCTCGTCGCCGGGGCCGGCGACGAGAAGCTTCACGTCCGGCCGCTCGTCCGCCAGCGTCGTGAACGCGTCGAGCAGGATGGGCAGGCCCTTGCGCTCTTCGTCCATCCGGCCGAGGAAGCCGAGCGTGGCGCCGTCGGGCCCCCAGCCGTCGAGCGGCTCGGCGTCGGTGTAGCGGGAGACGGTCACGCCGTTGGGGATCAGCACGGTGTCGCCGCCGAACTGCTCCACCAGGCTCTTACGGGCGGCGTCGGAGACCGTGATGCGCCCGCTGAGCTTCTCCAGCGCGCTCTGCAGCACCGGCTCGGCCACCGCGATCGCCCGTGAGCGCACCCAGGAGGCGTGGAACGTCGCCACGATCGGCCCCTTGGCGGCCCAGCAGGCCAGGATGCCCAGGCTCGGGATCAGCGGCTCGTGGATGTGCAGCACCTCGAACTCGCCCGTACGCACCCACCGCCGCACCCGCGCGGCCGACAGGAAGCCGAACGACATCCTGGCCACCGACCCGTTGTACGGCACGGGGATGGCGCGTCCCGCGCCCGTCACGTAGGGGGGCAGTTCGTCGTCGTCGGCCGCCGGCGCGATCACCGACACCTCGTGGCCCTGCGCCATGAGCGCCTGCGCCAGGTCGTCGATGTGCTGTTTGACCCCTCCCGGCATGTCCCACGAGTAGGGGCACACGATGCCGACCTTCATGGCCGCAGGTCCTCCAGCCAGAGCCGCTGCAGCATGTGCCAGTCCTCCGGGTGCTCGGCGATGCCCTTCTCGAACACCTCGGCCATCCGCTGCGCCACCGCCGCGACCTTCTCCTGCCGGGTGCCCTCCTCCGGGACCGGGATCTCCTCGTGGATGTGGATGCCCCAGTCGTCGCCCACGAAGTAGACGGTCGCGGGCAGCAGCGCGGCCCCGGTCTGCACGGCCAGCAGCGGCGGCCCCGCGGGCACCTTGGTGGTCGAGCCGAAGAAGCGCACCTCGACGCCGCTCTTGGTCAGGTCGCGCTCGGCGGGCAGGCACACGACGCCGCCCTTGCGCAGCCGCGTGGCCAGGGTGCCGAAGTTGTGCCCGTCGCCTCCGGTGAGCGGCAACACCTCCATGCCGAGCCCCTCGCGGAAGGCGACGTAGCGGCGGAACAGCGACTCCGGTCTCAGCCGCTCGGCCACGGTGGTGAACGGATGCCCGACGCCCACCAGCCACGCGCCCGCCTGGTCCCAGTTGCCCATGTGAGGCAGAGCCAGCACCACGCCGCGGCCGGCCGCCACGGTGTCGTGCACGTGCTCGGCGCCGATGACGTGGGTGCGGCGCACGACCTCCTCGGTGCGCATGGACGGCAGCCGGAAGATCTCGTGGAAGTAGCGGAAGTAGGAGCGCATGCCGGCCCTGGTGAGCTCGTTCAGCTCGCGGCTGCCCGCCTCGAGGCCGGTGACCCTGGCCAGGTTGGACTCCAGCCGGCGTACGGACTTGCCGGCCCTGCGCCAGACCCGGTCGGCCAAGAAGCGGAAGACCGCCGCCGTAGGGCCATGGGGCAGCAGCGGAACGAGCTTCCAGCCGGCCGCGAAGCCCGCGGCCACGACGCGATCGCTGACGGACGCCTTCTCGCTCATGTCTCCCTCGCCTGATGGTAGACCGCCACCACTCGCTGCGCCACGGTGATCAGGCTGGCCACGGCGAGCAGCCACATGCCCGCGGCCAGGACGTACGGCACGCCGAGGCCCGCGAGGAAGGCCGCGACCAGCGCCACGACCAGCCGCTCAGGACGCTCGGCCAGCCCCACGTCGGCCGTGAGCCCGAGCCCTTCCGCCCTGGCCTTGGCATAGGACACCATGGCGCCCGCGACGAGGCAGACCAACGTCACCGCGGCCATCAGCGTGTCGCCTCCGGCGACGAAATACAAGATCAGGCCGGCGAAGATCGAAGCGTCGGCCACCCGGTCGAGCGTCGAGTCGAGGAACGCGCCCCAGGTGCTGCCCCCCTTGCCCCCGAGCCTGGCCACCACGCCGTCGAGGAGGTCGAACAGCACGAAGACGGTGATGACCAGGGCGCCCGCGGTCAGGTGCCCCAAGGGGAACAGGAGCAGGGCGGACACGACGGTGCCGAGGGTGCCGATCGCCGTGACGGCGTCGGGGCCGATCCCGCGGCCGGCGAGAGCCCTGCCCAGCGGGGTGAGTATCCGGGTCATGGCCGGGCGCAGGAGTTTGAGCATCGCCGTCCGATCGTAGGCCATCACGGACCTGACAACTTTCTTTGCCCCGGCCCTCTTGTGATATCCGCCACAGGGGTATTTGGTGAACACACCGCGTCCATGCGGTTTCTGTCACCTTCCGCGCGGGCGCGGCGTTGGGAACATCCGACGACGCGGGAGGCGATGTGGCGGAAAGACACTCAGGCGGCGCCGTAGGAGCCGCGGGCAGGGCACCCGCGGCCGACAGGGCGGATGCGATACGCAATGTCGTGCTTGTCGGCCACTCCGGAGCGGGTAAGACAACCCTCGTCGAGCAGCTGCTGGCCGCCACGGGCACCGTCCAGCGCCCTGGCAGGGTGGAGGACGGCAACACGGTCAGCGACTTCGACGAGGTCGAGGTCCGGCAGCAGCGCTCGGTCAACCTCGCGTCGGCACCGCTCATGTTCAACGGAATCAAGATCAATCTTTTGGACACGCCCGGGTACGCCGACTTCGTGGGCGACCTGCGCGCGGGGCTGCGCGCCGCCGACGCCGCGCTGTTCGTGGTGTCGGCCGCCGAGGGGATCGACGGCCTCACCCAGATGCTCTGGGAGGAGTGCTCCCAGGTCGGCATGCCGCGCGCGGTCGTCATCACCAAGATCGACCACCAGCGGGCCGACTTCGACGAAGTGCTCACCGCCTGCCAGGACATGTTCGGCGACGGCGTCGCGCCGCTCTATCTGCCGGTGATCACCAACGGCCACGTCAACGGCCTGATCGGTCTGCTGTCGCAGAAGTTCTACAACTACGCCACCGGCACGCGCACGGAGAAGGACCCTGGCGCCGAGTACGCGGCCCAGATCGAGGACCACCGCGGCGTCCTCATCGAGGGGATCATCCAGGAGAGCGAAGACGAATCGCTCATGGAACGCTATCTCGAAGGCGAGCCCATCGAGACCAAGGTCCTCATCGAGGACCTGGAGAAGGCGGTCGCGCGCGGCAGCTTCTACCCGGTGCTCTGCAGCGGGATCGGCGTCGGCGCGACAGAGGTGCTCGAGCTCATCACGCAGGGCTTCCCGTCCCCTCTCGAACATCCCATGCCGGAGATCACCGATCTGTCCGGCAGGCCGGTCAAGGACATCACGTGCGACCCGGACGGCCCGCTCGTGGCCGAGGTCGTCAAGACCACCAGCGACCCGTACGTGGGCCGCATCAGCCTCGTACGCGTCTTCTCCGGCACGCTGCGCCCCGACATGACCGTCCACGTGTCCGGGCACGGCCTGGCCGAGCGCGGTCACGAGGACCACGACGTCGACGAGCGCATCGGCACCCTGACCTGCCCGCTGGGCAAGCAGCAGCGCAGCGCGGCGAAGGGCGTGGCCGGCGACATCGTGGCCGTGGCCAAGCTGTCGCGCGCCGAGACCGGCGACACGCTCTCGGACGTCGACCGCCCGCTGCTGATGACGGCCTGGCAGATGCCCGACCCGCTGCTGCCCGTCGCCATCAGGGCCAGGTCCAAGGCCGACGAGGACAAACTGTCGCAGGCCCTCGGCAGACTGGTGGCCGAGGACCCGACACTGCGTCTGGAGAACAACGCCGAGACCAGGCAGCTCGTCCTGTGGTGCATGGGCGAGGCACACACCGACGTGCTCCTCGACCGCCTGGCCAAGCGGCACGGCGTCGAGGTGGAGCGGGTGGACCTGCGGGTGCCGCTGCGCGAGACGTTCGGCGGCAAGTGCCAGGCCATGGGCCGCAACGTCAAGCAGACCGGCGGCCACGGCCAGTACGCCATCTGCCACCTGGAGGTCGAGCCGCTGCCGTCGGGAGGCGGCTTCGAGTTCGTCGACAAGGTCGTGGGCGGCGTGGTGCCGCGCCAGTTCATCCCGTCGGTGGAGAAGGGCGTGCGGGCCCAGATGGAGCGGGGCGTCGTCGCCGGCTACCCGATGGTCGACGTACGGGTCACCCTGTACGACGGCAAGGCCCACTCCGTCGACTCCTCCGACATGGCCTTCCAGATCGCGGGCCAGCTCGCGCTCAAGGAGGCCGCGTCGAAGGTTCCGACACTGCTGCTCGAGCCGGTGGACGAGATCTCGGTGCTGGTGGCCGACGACTACGTGGGCTCGGTGATGTCCGACCTGTCGTCGCGGCGCGGGCGGGTGCTCGGCACCGAGCCCGTGGGCACCGGCCGCACGCTGGTGAAGGCGGAGGTGCCGGAGCTGGAGATAACGCGGTACGCCATCGACCTGAGATCCATGTCACACGGCACCGGCACCTTCCAGCGCACGTTCCTGCGCTATGAGCCGCTGCCGTCCAACCTCGCGAGCAAGGTGGCGGCAACCGATTGAGGGTCCGAGGGCCGGCCGGAAGGGCTTTGTCCCTTCCGGCCCATCCCTACCCATTAATCACAGAAGCATCACGAGTACATTTCTTTTTTTGGTCCCGAGCATGCCGGGGCGACTGCCAGACTGGTGGGCACTATGCGAACTGGACGCCCACTCCTAGCCGCTGCCACGCTCGCCGTCGCCACCACGGCCGCCGCCTACGTGTTCGGCCCCGGAGCCGGAGAGAGCCCCGCAGCGAGCCGGACGAAGACGGCCATGGCCGCCCCCGCGGCGGCGTGCAAGGCCGACGCCCGCCATCCCAAGCGCGAGCTGCGCGGGGTGTGGATCGCCACGACCCAGAACATCGACTGGCCGTCCAAGGCCGGGCTGAGCCCCGCCAGGCAGCGGGCGGAATACGTCAAGATCCTGGACAACGCCGCCCGGCGCCACCTCAACGCCGTCTTCGTCCAGGTCCGGCCCGCCTCCGACGCGCTCTACAAGTCGTCGCTCGAGCCGTGGTCGCAATATCTCACCGGCACGGCGGGCAAGGACCCCGGCTGGGACCCGCTGCCGTTCCTCATCGACGAGGCGCACAAGCGCGGCATGGAGTTCCACGCCTGGTTCAACCCCTACCGCGCCTCCTACGGCGACAGCACCGCCAAGCTGCCCGCGGCCCATCCCGCGCGCAAGCACCCGGGCTGGACCGTGAAATACGGCGGCCGCCTCTACTACAATCCCGGTCTGCCCGCCGTGCGCCGCCACGTGACCAAGGTCATCACCGACGTCGTCAGCCGCTACGACCTCGACGGCGTGCACTTCGACGACTACTTCTACCCCTATCCGGTGGCGGGCGCGAAGTTCGACGACAGCGCGGCGTTCAGGAAGCACGGCAAGGGCAAGAAGCTCGCCGACTGGCGGCGCGACAACGTCAACACGCTGGTCGCCGAGGTCGACAAGGCCGTCCACGACACGAAGAACCACGTGAAGTTCGGCATCAGCCCGTTCGGCATCTGGCGCAACACCTCCAACGACCCGAGCGGCTCCAAGACGTCGGGGATGTCGGCGTACGACTCGATCTACGCCGACGCGCGGGCCTGGATCAAGTCCGGCACCGTCGACTACGTGCTGCCGCAGCTCTACTGGCCGCGCGGGCACCGGCTGGCCGACTACACCACGCTCGCGCGCTGGTGGGCCCGCGAGGTCAAGGGCACCGACGTGCAGCTCTACATCGGTCACGGCCTCTACCGCGTCGGCGCCGACGACGACAAGGCGTGGAAGAAGCCGGGAGAGCTGGCCGCGCAGGTGGGCGTCAACCGCAAGCTCAAGCAGGTCGACGGCTCGGTCTACTTCAGCGCCAAGCAGCTCGTGAGCGACCCGCTCGGCTCGGTCGACCGCCTGGCCGGCTCCCGCTACGGCCGCCCGGCGCTGCCGCCCCTGATGAAGGAGCGCGGCGGCCAGGCTCCCGCCCCGCCCTCCGGCGCCAAGGCCTCCGGCGGCACGTTGTCGTGGACAGCTTCCGAGGGCGCCCGAGCCTACGCCGTCTACCGGCTGCCCAAGTCGGGCAAGGACTGCCACACCAGCGACGCCCGCGACCTCGTCGCCGTCGTCTCGCAACCGTCGTACGCGGCCAAGGACGGCACCTACCTGGTCACCTCCCTCGACCGGCTCTACAACGAGAGCGCTGCCGTCGAGGTGAAGGCCGGCTGAGGCCGGTTCCCGTACACAAGGCATGAGGGCCCGCCGCGCGGCGTCGCGGCGGGCCCTCATGCGTGCTGAACGTGGGAGTTCGCGCCCTGAGGGGGAAGGGGACGGTGAGCGTCGCACCCGGTTGTGCGAGGCCCCGGTACGCGGAAGGCGAAAGGAGGGCAGGATCGGCCGCGCGGGCGGCCAGGAACGCACCGACCGCACCCGCCGCGTGAGAGGGTAGTCGGGTCCGGTGGCCCCGGGACGAGAGCTGCTTCCGCCGTGCCACGGAACATATCGATGACGGGAGGATCTCGGTGAGGCGCGCGCTAGTCATGCTGGCCGTGCTGGCCGTTCAGGTGCTGGCCGTTCAGGTGCTGGCCGGTCTGGGGCTGCTCACCGGGGCGGCACGGGCCGACGAGGGCGACGGCCGGGTGGCGCTCATCGGCGTCTCCGGTCTGCACTGGAACGACCTCAGCCAGGCCGACACGCCCAACCTGTGGGAGCTGGCCAGGGCGAGCGCGCTCGGCTCCATGTCGATCCGCACGGTCGGCACGGTGACCTGCCCCTACGACGCGTGGCTGACCGTCTCGGCGGGCACCAGGTCGGCCGTGGGCTACCGCTGCGGCTCGCCTCCCGCGCCCGAGCAGCAGGGCACGGGCGCCGTCATCCCGCACTACCGCTACCTCATCGACGTGGCCGGCCAGCGCAACGCCGGCGTCCTCGGCGAGTCGCTGAAGGCCGCGGGCCAGTGCTCGATCGCCATCGGCCCCGGCGCCGCCCTCGGGCTGGCCGACCGGCAGGGCGCGGTGCGGCACTACCACGCCTCACCGCTCCAGGTGACGACCGCCGACCTGGAGAAGTGCCGGATGGTCGCCATGGACGTGGACGACCTCGTCCTCCCCTACCTCACGGACGGGCAACTGCCCAGGGAGCCCGACCGGCTCAGCGCCGCCGAGCGCCGCGACGCGCTGCGCCTGGCCGACGCCAAGGCGGGCGCGCTGCTGTCGGTCCTGCCCGCGGACACCACGGTGGTGCTCGCGGGGCTGTCCGACCACGGCTCCGTGCCGCACCTGCGGGTGACGGCGCTGCGCGAGCCCGGCGCGGCGGGCCGCCTGCTCGGCGCGACCTCCACCCGCCGCGAGGACCTGTCCATCACGCCCGACCTGACCGCCACCGTGCTGACCAAGCTGGGCGTGCCCGTGCCTCCCGCGGTCGTGGGCGGGCCGCTCCAGGTCGGCGGCCAGGGGGTGACGCTCGACCGGCTGCGTGACGCCGACGCCGAGGCGCAGACCATCCGCGCGGTGAAGGGCGGCTACTTCACGGTCATGGCGGTGTTGCAGGTGCTGTTCTACGGAATCGCGTTCCTGCTGCTGCGCCGCCGCAAGGGCCTGCTCCCCGTCCGCGTCGCGGGCACCGCCCTGGCCGCCGTGCCGGCCGCCAGCTTCCTGGTCAACCTGCTGCCGTGGTCGAGCATGCCGCAGATGGTGGCCGGGGTGCTGGGGTGGACGGCGGCGCTCACCGCGCTGGCGTTCGCGGGGCCGTGGCGCCGCGCGCCGCTCGGCCCGCTCGCGGTCGTGGCCGGCGCGACGGCCCTGACCCTCGTCGGCGACCTGCTGACCGGAACGACCCTGCAGGTCAACAGCGTCATGGGCTACAGCGCCGACGTCGGCGCCCGCTACTACGGGCTCGGCAACATCCCGTTCGCGCTGCTGGCGACCGGCACGCTGCTGACCGCCGCGGTCATCGCGCACCGCTGGCCGGGCAGGGCGGGCGTGGCCGCGATCGTGGTGCTCGGCACGTTCACCATGGTGCTCGGTGGCTCGGGCATGGGCAGCGACTTCGGCGGCGTGATCGCGTTCGTGCCGGGCATCGCGGTGACCGCGCTCGTCCTGACGGGCAAGCGCGTCTCGCTGGTGAAGCTGGCCGTCTTCTGCGTGGCGGGCGGAGTGATCGTGATGACGTTCGCCTGGCTCAACTACCTGCGGCCGCCGGACGAGCAGACCCATCTGGGCCGTTTCGTCGGCCAGGTGCTGACCGGCGAGGCGTTCGACGTCATCTTCCGCAAGCTGCAGGCCATGCTGGGCACCCTGCTCAGTCCCAACCTCATGCCGATCGTGATCGCCGCGGCCGCCTTCCTCGTCTACGCGATCCTGCGGCCCGAGCAGGCCTCGGCCGGCGTGGTGCCGGCCGCGTTCGAGCACTCCCCCGCGCTGCGCGCCGGGCTGATCGGCACGCTGGTCAGCGGCGTGCTCGGCATGCTCGTCAACGACTCCGGCGCGGCCGTGCTGTCCATGGCGCTGGCGCTGGCCGTGCCGCTGCTGCTGGCCACCGGCATCGGCGTGCTGCGCGCGCCCGCGTCCGCCGGAGGCGCCCTCGGAGAGCTGGCGAGCGCGCGACGATGAGCCCCGGCGCCGGGGTCACGGCGGCGGCTCAGGTCCAGGCGTCGGCGAGCAACTGCCGGGTGTCGCGCAACAGCTGGGGAAGCACCTTGGTCTGCCCGACGACCGGCATGAAGTTGGTGTCGCCGCCCCACCGGGGCACCACGTGCTGGTGCAGGTGCGCGGCGATGCCGGCGCCGGCGACCTGACCGAGGTTCATGCCGACGTTGAAGCCCTGGGCGCCGCTGGCCTTGCGCAGCACCCCCAGCGACTTCTGGGTGAACTGCCCCAGCTCCACCAGCTCGGCGGGCTGCAACTCCGCGTAGTCGGCGACGTGCCGGTAGGGCACCACCATCAGATGCCCCGAATTGTACGGATAGAGGTTGAGCACCGCGTAGACGGTCTCGCCTCTGGCGACGATCAGGCCCTCCTCGTCGCTCATCTTGGGGATCGCGTCGAACGGGCACCCGTCACCGGGGCCGGTGCTCGTCGGTTTGTTCTCGCCCTTGATGTAGGCCATACGATGCGGGGTCCACAGACGCTCGAAGTTGTCGGGCGACCCTGCCCCTGCCTGATCGTGCATACCTAGCAGCATAGGACCACGGGCCCGCACGCCGCTCGTCCGGGACGAGCCCCGCCGCGCCCGCGCGGACCGGAGGCATGCCTGTAAGGATGTCACCCATGACCTCTCAGCTCGAACCCATGCCCGAAGACTGGCAGCGGGCCCTGGCCATCGTGGCCCACCCCGACGACCTGGAATACGGCTGCGCCTCGGCCGTGGCGGCCTGGACCGACGCGGGGCGCGAAGTCTCGTACGTGCTCGCCACGAAAGGCGAGGCGGGCATCGACACGCTCGAACCCGTCAAGTCCGCCGCCGTACGCGAGCGTGAGCAGCGGGCCAGCGCGGCCGTCGCCGGAGTGACGAGCGTGGAGTTCCTCGGCCACGCCGACGGGGTGATCGAGTACGGCACGGCGCTCAGGAGGGATCTCGCCGCCGCGATCCGCAGGCACCGCCCGGAGCTCGTGATCACGCTGAACCCTGACGACACCTGGAACGGCACGTACTGGAACACGCCCGACCATCGCGCGGTGGGCCGGGCCGTGCTCGACGCGGCCGGTGACGCGGGAAATCGATGGATTTTTCCTGACACGGAGGCCGAGCCCTGGGACGGCGTCCGCTGGGTCGCCATAGCCGGGTCCGGCTCCCCCACGCACGCCGTGGACGTCACGACCAGCCTGGAACGCGGGGTGCGCTCGCTCATGGAGCACCGTGCGTACATCGAGGCCCTCACCACCGAAGACCCCGAGGCCTACGCTCGTAACCTGATCGAAGGCTTCGCCAGGGAGACGGCCGAGCGCTTCGGTGGCCGTCCCGCCGTCGCCTTCCGCCTCTTCCCCCGCTGACCCACCGGTGACCGCGCCTCACCCCTGCCTGGCTGTGCCGGCGCTCCACGACAGGGTGAGGTCGCAGCGCCGGCATCCTGGCCACGGTGAGCCTCGCGACCGCACGACTTCGTGGCCGCTCATCGGCAGCCCGTGGCGGTCCCGGTGCCGTGGTGGGCGGCCGGGCCGAACTCACGGTCCCGGTGGCGGAATGTGGGTGGAGATGGCCGCGTGGCGGCCGCCCGGGTGCGGCGGCCGCCACGCGGCACAGCAGGGGTCAGACCTGGATCCGGCGCTCCACCGCGCCGACGATCTCGGCGACCGCCTCGTCGATCGGGACGCCGTTCTTCTGCTCGCCGCTGCGGTAGCGGAACGACACCGCGCCGCTCGCGATGTCCTCGTCGCCGGCCAGCAGCATGTAGGGGATCTTGGCCTTCTGCGCGTTGCGGATCTTCTTCTGCATGCGGTCGTCGGACGCGTCGACCTCGACCCTGATGCCGCGCTCCTTGAGCCGCTTGGCGACGTCCTGGAGGTAGGGCACGTGGGCGTCGGCGATCGGGATGCCGACCGCCTGGACCGGGGCCAGCCAGGGCGGGAACGCGCCGGCGTAGTGCTCGGTGAGGACGCCGAGGAAACGTTCGATCGAGCCGAACAGCGCCCGGTGGATCATGACGGGCGTCTGGCGGCTGCCGTCGGCGGCCTGGTATTCGAGCTCGAAGCGCTGGGGCTGGTTGAGGTCGAGCTGGATGGTGGACAGCTGCCAGGTGCGGCCGATCGCGTCCTTGGCCTGCACCGAGATCTTCGGGCCGTAGAAGGCCGCGCCGCCCGGGTCGTCGACCAGTTCGAGGCCCGACTCCTCGGCCGTCTGGCGCAGCGCCTCGGTCGCCTCGGCCCAGTCGGCGGGGTCGCCGATGAACTTGTCGGAGTCGTCGCGGGTGGACAGCTCCAGGTAGAACTCCGACAGGCCGAAGTCGCGCAGGACGCTGAGCACGAAGGTGAGCAGGCTCTTGATCTCGCCGGCCATCTGCTCGCGGGTGCAGTAGATGTGGGAGTCGTCCTGCGTCATGCCGCGCACCCGGGTCAGGCCGTGGACCACGCCCGACTTCTCGTAGCGGTAGACCGAGCCGAACTCGCACAACCGCAGCGGCAGCTCGCGGTAGGAGCGGCCGCGCGCCCGGAAGATCAGGTTGTGCATCGGGCAGTTCATCGGCTTGACGCGGTATTCGATGCCCTCCAGCTCGAAGGGCGGGAACATGTCGTCGGCATACCACGGCAGGTGGCCGGAGGTCTCGAACAGCGTCGACTTGGTGATGTGCGGGGTGTTGACGAACTCGTAGCCGGCCTCGCCCTGCCGCCGGCGCATGTAGTCTTCCATCTCCTTGCGGATGATCCCGCCCTTGGGATGGAAGACCGGCAGGCCGCTGCCCAGCTCGGGCGGGAAGCTGAACAGGTCGAGCTCGGCGCCGAGCCTGCGGTGGTCGCGCTTCTCGGCCTCCTCCAGCAGCTTGAGATAGGCGTCCTGCTTGTCGCGGGACTCCCACGCGGTGCCGTAGATGCGCTGGAGCTGCGGGTTGTTCTCGCTGCCCCGCCAGTAGGCGCCGCCGGAGCGCATCAGCTTGAAGGCGGGGATGGACCGGGTGGACGGCACGTGAGGGCCGCGGCACAGGTCTTTCCACGTCAGCTCGCCGGTCTTGGGGTCGAGGTTGTCGTAGATGGTGAGCTGCCCGGCGCCCACCTCGACCGACTCTTCGTCCTCGGCGCCCCCCTTGAGCCCGATCAGCTCCAGTTTGTACGGCTCACCGGCGAGTTCCTCGCGCGCCTCGTCGTCGGAGACGGCCCGGCGGGAGAACAGCTGACCCTGCTTGACGATCTCGCGCATCCGCTTCTCGATGCGCTTGAGATCGTCGGGCTGGAACGCCCGCTCGACGTCGAAGTCGTAGTAGAAGCCGTTGTCGACGGGCGGGCCGATGCCCAGCTTGGCCTCGGGGAAGAGCTCCTGCACCGCCTGCGCCATGACGTGGGCGGTGGAGTGGCGGACGATCGCCCGGCCCTCCTCGCTGGAGATCTCGATCGGCTCGACCACGTCGCCCTGCTCCAGCGGGTGGGCCAGGTCGCACGCCTGGCCGTTGACCCGGGCGGCGACGACCGTGCGGCCGTCGGCCTCGAGGGCCTGCCCGGCCGTCGTGCCGGCCGCGACCACACGCTCGGCTCCGGCGAGGGTGATGCGTAGCTCGGCTGACACGGTGTCTCCTCAGGGATCGCGCTCGATGCCCGGCACCGAGGCTGGTTCGATGGTGGACACCGATGCTATCGCGGGTGAAAAGCGTCCCCGGACACCGCGCCGACGGCCCGCGCCCACGGCCCGCGCCCGCGCGATCTCCGGCCGGCGGATCAGCGCCGCCGGCTCGGGCGGTAGCCCAGTTTCGTCAGCTCCTTGCGGGTGCCGTGGAAGACGTTGCGGTCGATCGGGCTGTTGGAGTACTGGTGGATGGTCCAGTCGTTCCAGGGGCGCGGCACGTCGGGTCGGCCGCGTGGCTTGGCCGGGCTCGCGATCCACAGCGGATATTCGGCCAGGCCCGCGCAGTGCCCGCCGTTGGCGAAGGCGTGGAAGGTGTAGATGAACGGCCGCACGCCGCCGTGCCGCTCGACGTGGTGGCACCAGCGGCGCGCGAAGCGGGCCACGCGCTCGGGGCGCGCTCCGTCGTTGGTCTCGAGGTCGAGCGCGACGAGATCGCCGCGGCGCAGCCCGCCCGCCTTCTCGATCGTGCGCAGGAAGTGCCGCGCCTGCTCGATGGGGTCGCCCTTGGGCCGGGCGAAGTGGTACGCGCCGCAGACCATCCAGCTTTCCCGCATGCCGTTCCAGTTGCGCGCGAACCACTTGTCGACGTAGTCACCGCCCTCGGTGGTCTTGGCGAAGGCGAAGGACACGCCGGTCTCCGCGTGGCCGGCCCAGTCGACGGTGCCCTGCCAGTTCGACACATCTATGCCCAGGAGCAAGCGCTTCACCTTGTCGGAGTTTATTGAGATGTCTCCTGATCAGCCCTTCGCCGCGCCGATCAGAAGGTTCAGGGTACGTTCCCGGCCGGAGTACGCGGAGCCCACGAAATCGGTCACCCCGGCCTCCTTGAGCTCGTCGAGCTTGGCCAGCACGGTGTCCTCGTCGCCGACGATCGCCACCTCGCCCGGACCGGCCACGCCCTCCCTGTCGAGCATCGCACGGTAGGACGGAAGCCGCCCGTACGTCTCGAAGATCTCGTTGGCGCGCGCCACCGCGGCGGCGGGGTCGTCGGTCACGCAGATCGGCAGCGCGCACACGATCCTGGGCGGCTCGCGGCCCTCCTCGGCGGCGGCCGCCCTGATGGTGGGCGCGATGTGCTCGGCGACGGTCCTGGGTCCGGTCATCCAGAGTGCGGTGCCGTCGGCCACGGTGCCGGCGAGTCTGAGCATGCGGGGGCCGAGCGCGGCGACCAGCACGGGGAACCCGGCGCCCGGGGTGCTGAGCCGGATGTCGGCCTTGAGCGTCTCGCCCGCGTACGAGACGTGCTCGCCCCGGCTGGCCGGGATCAGGATGTCGAGGTATTCCTTCATGTGGCGGCCCGGCCGGTCGAAGCTGTAGCCGTACATGTCCTCGATGACGACCTTGTGCGACAGCCCGACGCCGAGGGCGAGGCGCCCGCCGAGCGCGGCGTTGACGGTCATGGCCTGCTGGGCGAGCGCGGCCGGGTGACGCGGGTAGGTCGGCACGACGGCGGTGCCCAGTTCGATGCCGGGCACCTGGCTGCCGGCGACGGCGAGGGCTGTGAGGGCGTCGAGGCCGAAGATGTTGGACAGCCAGGCCGAGGTGAAGCCGTCCCGCTCCGCACCGGCGATCTGGTCGCGCAGGTCGCCGATGGGGTCGTCCACGTTTCGCTCGGACAGGAAGAAGCCGTATCGCATAAGAACAGAACTCCGTTCTGGTAACTGAAGCGAATGTATCCCCACACCCCCGGTGCGGGGCAGCCGCCGTGCCGGACGACGTTTGTAAAGTGGCGAGCATGACGCACGAACGCGCGGGAAAGCCCGCTCGGCCAGCCGACCTCGTCGACGTCGCCCGGCTGGTGACGTCCTACTACGCCCTCCACCCCGACCCTGACGAGGTGGAGCAGCGGGTGGCGTTCGGCACCTCGGGGCACCGGGGCTCGGCGTTCGACACGGCGTTCAACGAGGACCACATCGTCGCGACGAGTCAGGCCATCTGCGAATACCGGCGCGCGCAGGGCACGGACGGGCCGTTGTTCCTCGGCGTCGACACGCACGCGCTGTCGGAGCCCGCGCGGGTGTCGGCGCTGGAGGTGCTGGCGGCCAACGACGTCGCGGTGCTGATCGACACGCGCGACGGCTACACGCCGACCCCCGCGGTCTCGCACGCCATCCTGCGGCACAACCGGGGGCGCACGTCGGGGCTCGCCGACGGCGTGGTGATCACGCCGTCGCACAACCCGCCGGGCGACGGAGGGTTCAAGTACAACCCGCCGCACGGCGGTCCCGCCGACACCGACGCCACCAGGTGGATCCAGGACCGCGCCAACCGGCTGCTCGCCTCGGGGATGGAGGGCGTGCGGCGCATCCCCTACTCCAGGGCGCTGGACGTGGCGCGGCGTTACGACTTCCTCGGTTCGTACGTCGACGACCTGCCGTCCGTACTCGACCTCGACGCGATCAGGGCGGCCGGGGTGCGCATCGGGGCCGACCCCCTGGGCGGGGCGAGCGTGGCCTACTGGGGAGAGATCGCCGAGCGGCACCGCCTCGACCTGACGGTGATCAACCCGCTGGTCGATCCGACGTGGCGGTTCATGACGCTCGACTGGGACGGCAAGATCAGGATGGACTGCTCGTCGCCGCACGCGATGGCGTCGCTGATCGCCAACCGGGAGAAGTACGACATCTCCACCGGCAACGACGCCGACGCCGACCGGCACGGCATCGTCACGCCCGACGGCCTCATGAACCCCAACCACTACCTCGCCGTCGCGATCTCCTACCTCTACGCCCACCGCGACGGCTGGCCCGCCGGCGCCGGGGTCGGCAAGACCATGGTCAGCAGCGGCGTCATCGACCGCGTCGCGCACGACCTGGGGCGGCGGCTCTACGAGGTGCCGGTCGGCTTCAAGTGGTTCGTGCCCGGCCTGCTCGACGGGTCGCTGGGGTTCGGCGGCGAGGAGAGCGCGGGGGCGTCGTTCCTGCGGCGCGACGGCTCCGTCTGGTCCACCGACAAGGACGGCCTCATCCTGGCGCTGCTGGCCTCCGAGATCCTCGCCGTCACCGGCCGGTCGCCGAGCGAGCACTACAGGGAGCTGGTCGCGCGGTTCGGCGAGCCCGCGTACGCCCGCGTGGACGCTCCCGCGACGCGCGAGGAGAAGGCCGTGCTCGGCAGGCTCTCCGCCGAGCAGGTGACGGCCACGTCGCTGGCGGGCGAGCAGGTCACGTCGGTGCGGACGTCGGCGCCCGGCAACGGCGCGGCGCTCGGCGGGGTGAAGGTGGCGACGGAGAGCGCCTGGTTCGCGGCCCGCCCGTCCGGCACGGAGGACGTCTACAAGATCTACGCCGAGTCCTTCCGCGGACCCGACCATCTGGCCAAGGTCCAGGAGGAGGCCCGCTCCCTGGTGACGTCGGCTCTCGGCTGATCCCGCGGGCGCGCCACCACGGCCCCCTGGCCGCCGTGCCGGGGGATCATGGCGGCCCGCCGCGTCAGTAGGTCAGGTGCCGGCCGCCGTCGCCGACGAGGATCTCGCCGGTGACCAGCTCCGACTCCAGCAACGCGACGATCATCTGGGCGACGTCCTCGGGTCGTGCCGTGCGTTTCAGCGGCGCCTTCGCCTCCTCGCGCGCCGCCATCTCGGAGAACACCTGCTCCCCCAGCCTGTCGATGTGCCATCGGGTCGCCACGATGCCGGGCGCGACGGCGTTCACCCTGATCTCGGGTCCGAGCGCCACCGCCAGATCACGGGTGAGCTGGATCAGGGCGGCCTTGCTCACCCCGTACGCGATGGAGGAGCCCGTGGCGAGGAGGCCGGCGATGGAGGCGACGTTGACGATCGCGCCCCGCGCGGCCCGCAGATCGGGGGCGAAGGCGCGGGCGCAGTAGAAGGGGCCCATCAGATTGACGCCCATGACCTGCTGCCACACCTCGGCGGTGAGCCCGTCCAGGTCGGGGAAGGGCACCCACCTGGTCGTGCCGGCGTTGCACACCAGCGCGTCGACCCTGCCGTGGGCGGCGCGTACGCGCGCGGCCATGCGGCGTACGGCGGCGTCGTCGCACACGTCGGCGGCCATCGCCTCGGCCTTGCAGCCCAGCCGCTCCAGACGGGCGACCGTGGCCTCGGCCTCCGCCGCCGAACGCGAATAGTTGACGATCACGGCCGCCGCGCCCTTCCTGGCGAGGCTCTCCGCCACGGCGGCCCCGATGCCGGTGCCGCCGCCGGTGATCACGGCGACGCTGCCGTTGATGTCCATGACGCTCCTTCACTCCTCGACCAGTCGCCTGTGCATCGGGTCGAAAGCGGTGATGTCCATGTCCTTGCTCTCGCGCGAGGCGTAGAAGGCCACGAACGAGATCACCGCGGTCCCGATGAGGAACGCCGCGACCAGCCACGGCGCCCCGCCCAGCTGCGCCGCGAGCGCGGCGCCGATCAGCGGCGAGAAGCCGGCGACCGCGGCGCCCAGCTCCCGCGAGGCCGCGAACCCGGTGTAGCGCACCCGCGCCCCGAACAGCTCGGCGTAGAACACGGGCTGCACCGCGACCTGCGGCGCGAACCCGAACGCCCCCATGACCATCATGGCCAGCCACACGAGCCAGGGCAGGCCGGTGTCGACCACCAGGAAGTACGGGAAGGCGAACACAGCGACGAACACCACGCTGAACAGGTTGAGCGGGCGACGCCCCACCCTGTCCGAGAGATGGCCGTAGACCGGCTGCAGCACGATGACGGTCAACCCGAAGAAGATCACCCCCAGCAGCGCCGTGTGGCTGTCCAGGCCGAGCCGGCTGGTGGCGTACGCGACGCTGAACGTGGCCAGCGTGTAGACCACGGCCGTGTCGCAGATGTGGGCCCCGACGCCGACGAGGAAGTTGCGCGGGTAGCGGGCGACCGCGTCCCTGATCGGCAGCCTGACGATCTCGCGGGTCCGTTCCATCTCGCGGAACACCGGTGACTCGGCCACCCGCAGCCGCACGTACAGCGCCACCCCGATCAGCGCGAAGCTCACGAGGAACGGCACCCGCCAGCCCCATGAGACGATGTCCTGCTGCGGGAGCAGCTGCACGAGCAGGAAGGCCGAGGTGCCGAGCACCAGGCCGATCTGCACGCCGGTCTGCGCGAAGGAGGCGTAGTAGCCGCGCCTGCCCTGTGGGGCGTGCTCGGCCAGCAGCGTCGCCGCGCCGCCGAACTCCGCGCCCGCGCCCAGCCCCTGGCAGACGCGCAGCAGCGTGAGCAGGATGGGTGCCCAGACGCCGATCGACGGGTAGGTGGGCAGCAGACCGATGAGCCCGGTCGACACGCCCATGATCAGGGTGGTGATGATCAGGGTCGAGCGGCGGCCGATCTTGTCCCCGAGGTGGCCGAACAGGATGCCGCCGAACGGCCGGACCACGAATCCCACGCCGAACGTGGCGAACGCGGCGATCGTGCCCGCCGCCGGATCGGCCTCGGTGAAGAAGAGCTGGTTGAAGACGAGCGCGGCGGCGGTGCCGTAGATGAAGAAGTCGTACCACTCCAGGGCGGTGCCCACGAGGGCGCCCGCGACGACGCGCTTCAGTTCGGGTGTGGTGGCGGACATCTGACCTCCAGGGGCGGTGTCAGGGCGTGGCGGGCCGCGTCAGCGGCCCGCCACAGGCCGCGGAGCCTCCGGCCGCGGAACGCCGAGCCGGGCGGCGAGGACGCCCAGCTCGTCCCAGACGGGTGCGGGCACGGGAATCCCCTCCTTCAGCCGCGCGGCGCGCGCCTCGGCCTCCGGCTCCCCCGGAACGATCACGCCGGGACCCGAGGCGCGCAGGGCTTCGCAGAAGGATTCGACCTGGGCGACATAGTCGTCCAGGGGGACGAATGCGGATATGTCTACCGCGGTGATCACGGTTCCGAACGTGCCGTCGTACTCGGGTGAGCAGGCGGTGCCGGTGCCGGTGAGCAGGCCGCCCACCAGCTCGATGAGGACACTCAGGCCGTACCCCTTGTGACCGCCGAACGGCAGCAGCGCCCCGCCGCGGTAGAAGTCGGCCGGATCGGTGGACGGGCGGCCCTCGGGATCGACGACCACCCCCTCGGGCGCCCTGGAGCCGCCGGCCAGCAGCAGGCCCAGCTTGCCCTCGGCGATGGCGGCCGTCGCCCAGTCCATGACCACGGCCGCACCCCCTGCCCGGGGCACGGCCCAGGCCATGGGGTTGGTGCCCAGCATCCTGCGGTGCCCGCCGTACGGGGCGACGGTCGGGTCCGCGTTGCCGACGACCTGCGCGACGAGGCCCTGGGCGGCCAGCGTCGCGGCGTACTCGCCGAGCCTGCCGACGTGGTTGCACTCCCTGACGGCCACCACGCCGGCGGCGTGCGCGGCGGCGAGCCGCGCGGCCTCGGCGGTGGCCAGCCCGGCGGCGACCTGCCCGAAGCCGCGCCGCCCCGACACGACGGCGGTCGCGCCGCGTCGGGAGACGACGTCCGGGCGGGCGTCCGGCACGATCACGCCGGCCTCGATCTTCTCAACGTACGGCATGAGCCGGCGTACGCCGTGCGAGCCGTGCCCGGCGAGGTCGGCCTCGACCAGGGAGGCGGAGACGGTCGCCGCCGTGCCGGCGGGGACGCCTGCGGCCGTCAGGAGGTCGCGGGCGAGATCGCGCAGTTGGCCGGCGTCGATGAGACGGGAGGATGCGTTCACGGTGACCTGGCTCGCTTCCGCAGATCCTGCGTTCCGTGTGCGCGCTTATGCCCGCTGTGGGCCGGCCCAAACGGATCTACGGAAAGGGCCTACCAAGCGCTTGCCCGAACCACGGTGATGTCAGCGCGTGAGTTCGGGGGCGGTGGCGGTGCTCATCCCGGCGCGGCCGATGTCCGCGCGGCGGCCGGCGGCGACCCCGTCGCGGTAGCCGGTGCCGCTGGTCCGCGGCACGCTCATCCGGATGTCCGGGTAGCGGGCCGCCACCGCCCGCTCCACCTCGGCCCTCCGGTCGGCCAGCACGACCGCCGTCCCGGTGCCGGAGGACCCGGCCTCGGCGCGCGACTCGGCCTCGCAGAGCAGGCGGTACACCTCGTCGGTGAACCCGAGCAACCACGACCGCCGGTAGGCCCGCACGGCCGTGACCCCTTCGGGAGGCCGCACGCGCGACAGCCCCGAGGCCATCTGCAGCAGCAGCGAGGTGGCCAGCAGGTCGGCGCGTTCGAGGTCGGCGGCGAACCCGAACACGTGCACCCGCTGCCCGCCCTCACCGCGCCCGACGAGCAGCGGCCTGCACCGGACCGCCTGGGCGACCAGGCTGACGAGGCGGGCCTTCTCCCTCGCCCACGGGTTCGGCAGCCAGACGACGCGGTCGCCGGGCGTCTGGCGGGTGCCCGCGGGAGGCAGCGCGTCGATGCCGTGCCTGGCCATGAGCGCGGACGCGGCCTCCATGAACGTCGCCCGCTCGTGCTCGTTGTCGGTGCGTTCGGCCTTGGCCAGGAGTTTCCTGACGCGCTCCAGCGTGCGCTCCCGCAACGGTGCTCCTCCGACGACGCCTCAGGACTTGGTCAGCACCCTCCCGTCGGCCCCGATGGCGGGGAAGGCGCCGGTGTCGACGATGCCGTGCTGGTGGTACAGCGCCTCGATGAGGGCGTGTGCCTGCGGCTCCAGCTTCCACAGGGCACGATACTCGCGCGCCGTGGCCAGCGAGATGCCGATCTCCTGGGCGATGTCGACGGTGCGCGGCACGATGCCCTTGGAGATCTGCCGGTCCCAGTATTCGCGCGCGGCCCGCATCAGGGCGGCCCTCTCGGCCGTGCTGACCACCTGCGGGGTGGCGTCGAGCACCTCGACGTCCTCGTCCTCGTCCTCGACGAGCT
>NZ_SMJZ01000121.1 GCF_004348345.1 Nonomuraea longispora | reverse complement strand
GTGCGGCGATGAGCCTGGCGCGGCCGTTCGAGCTGGCCCTGTGGCGTGCTGACGCCGACCCGCCGTCGTCCCCCCGCCGCCTGGTCGTCAGGGTGCCGCGCTGGCTGACGGTGCTCGTTCCGCTGAAGACGGTCGACCTGATCCGGTGGGCCGAGCTGGTGCTGGCCTTCGCCCTGTTCGGAACGACGCAGTCCATGATGAGCGACTGGAACCTCCACGCTCCCCTGCCGGTCAACGAGCAGTTCGCCTACCTCACCGCCCTGGCGGTGGCGATGCCCGTGGCTCTGCGCGACCGATGGCCGCTGGCCGCGTGGCGGGTCGCCTTCGTGTCGATGCCCCTGGTCCTCTGGGTGTCCAAGACGATCGGGCAGTCCGGCACCATCCCCTACTCGCCCCCGGTGATCGTGTCCTACCTGCTGATCCTCTACTCCGTGGCCTTGCGCTGCGACCGGCGGATCACCTCGGCCGTCTGGATCCTCACGGTCCTCACCGCCTGGATCGCCGACCCCAACTCGATGGCGCTCGCGTCCGTCGTCACGGCCGTCGCGGTGCTGTTCGGATACAACGTACGGGTCCGGCGCTCGGCCACGGCCAAGCTCGTGGTCGAGGAGCGACGCTCCCAGGTGGCCGAGAGCGCCAAGGCCGTGCTGGCCGAGCGCACCCGCATCGCCCGCGAGCTGCACGACGTGGTCGCGCACCACATGTCGGTGATCGCGATCCAGGCGGAGGCGGTGCCGCTCAAAGCGGCCGGCGACCCGGTGCAGTTGGAGGCGGGTCTGGCCGAGATCCGCGGGTTGTCGCTGGAGGCCATCGCGGAGTTGCGCCAGGTCCTCGGGGTGCTGCGCGACCAGGACGGCCGCACCGACACCGCACCCCAGCCGGGGCTCGACCGGGTCGACGAGCTGGTCTCCAACGCCCGCTCCGCCGGGCTGGCCGTGCTCGTCAAACGGTCCGGCTCGCTCGACGGCCTGCCGCCCGCCGTGGAGCTGTCTGCGTACCGGATCGTGCAGGAGTCGCTGAGCAACGTGATGCGGCACGCGCCGGGAGCGCCCGTGGCTCTCGACATCACCCGCGACGGGGACGAACTGCGGCTGTACGTCGCCAACGGGCCGGGCAGCAGCCCTCGCGACACCAGCGCCACCGCCAGTCCCGGCGGCTCCGGAACCAGTGGCTCCGGAACCAGTGACGCCGGTCCCGGAGGCTCCAGTCCCGGTGGATCCGATTCCGGTGGGTTGGGCGTTCCTGGCGATGTCCCCCGCGAGGCCTCTCAGCGCGTGATGCGCGCGTCCGGCCGGGCCACGGCTCCTGAGCCCAACGGGGCCACGTCGCGCGAAACGGGCCAGGACACGGCACACAGGGCGACGCAGGACGCGGCGCGCGGGGCGGGGCAAGGACTGGTGGGCATGCGGGAGCGGGCGGCGCTGCTCGGCGGCACGTTCGACGCCGGGCCCGTTTCCGGTGGAGGCTTCGAAGTGCGCGCAGTGCTGCCGATCGCGAAGAAGGAGAACGTGTGATCCGGGTTCTGATCGCCGACGACCAGGGGATGGTGCGCACGGGGTTCACCGTGTTTCTGAGCGGGCAGCCGGACATCGAGGTCGTCGGCGAGGCGGCGGACGGCAGGGAGGCCGTGCAGCGGGCCGCCGAGCTCGATCCCGACGTGGTGCTCATGGACGTACGCATGCCGGTCATGAACGGTTTGGAGGCCACCAGGGAGATCCTCGCCCGCCAGGAGTCGACCAAGGTGCTCATTCTGACGACGTTCGACCTCGACGACTACGTCTACGAAGCGTTGCGGGCGGGGGCCAGCGGGTTCCTGCTCAAGGACGCCTCAGCCGCGCAGCTCGCGGACGCGGTCCGGGTGGTGGCGGACGGAGAGGCGCTCATCGCCCCCTCGATCACCAAACGGCTCATCCACGAGTTCGCCCGGCTCGGCGGTCCACGACCGGTGCCGGGCGGGCGGCGGCTCGACGAGCTGACCGAGCGGGAGACGGAGGTGCTCGCCCTGGTCGCCCAGGCACTGTCCAACCAGGAGATCGCAGGCAAGCTCTTCGTGGCCGAGCAGACCGTGAAAACACATGTGGGGCGCGTGCTGATGAAGCTCGGCCTGCGCGACCGCGCCCAGGCGATCGTCTTCGCCTACGAGACCGGCCTCGTCCGCCCCGGCGAATGAGGCTCACGCGAGCGTACGGACTGATCCAGCGCCTGCCGCAACGGGTGCCTGTCACCCTCCGAGGAGTACGAGAAGGAGAACGTGTGCAGGGGCGGCCTGCTCACCTCCGGATAGCCCTCCAGCGGACGCCGAGCCGGTGCGGGCCTTCCTCCATGGAGCCCCGCATCCCCCTCTCGACGCATAGCTTCCGCAGGTCATGCACACGGGCTTCGGCGTTCCGCGTCGGCTGTGTCGTGGCTGTGTCGTGGCTGTGTCGTGGCTGTGTCGTGGCGTTCCCGGACCGCGCCGGGAGCAGGTGTGGGGCGTTTCGCTGGGGCCTGGCGCGTCGTAGAGTCGGTTGGTGACTCGTGCGCTCCTCGCACCGTTGGGCCGCTTGCGCTGCGCGACGGACGGCAGACCCCGGCCTGAGGACGTTCCCGGCCGGCTTGGTGCCGGCGTGCGTGGTTGCCCGTACACGAGGAGGGAAACCTGTGATGCGCAGACCTGGCAGGTCCGGGCACGCTCGCACCTGGGCAGCCCTCCCGCTCGCGATTCCCCCGCTGCTCAGAGGCCGCGCTCCCCTCAGGAGATGTTGATGGACCCGGTTGCGCTCTTCCAGCAGGTGGCGGGGAGCGTTCCCGCCTATCGCGCCTTTCTGGCGGAGAACTCCATCGATCCGGAGAAGATCCGTACATTTCAGGACTTCGCGCGGCTGCCGATGACGACCAAGGAGACCTACACGCGTCGCCATTCCCTCCCCGACCTGTGCAGGGACGGCGTCATCGGGGACATCGTGGCGGTGTCCTCCGGCTCCACCGGCGAGCCGTCGTTCTGGCCGAGGTCGGCGGCCGACGAGCAGGTGATCGCGGCCCGCTTCGAGGAGGTCTTCCGCGACTCCTTCGCCGCCCGCGAGCGCCGCACCCTGGCCGTCGTGTGCTTCGCCCTGGGCACCTGGGTGGGCGGCCTGTTCACCGTCGACTGCTGCCGCCACCTGGCCGGGCGCGGCTACCCGATCACCGTCGTCGCCCCCGGCACCGACCGGAGGGAGATCCTGCGCGTGCTGCCGGAGCTCGCCCCCCACTTCGACCAGGTCGTGCTGCTCGGCTACCCGCCGTTCCTGAAGAACATCATCGACACCGAGGACCTGCCCTGGCACCGCTGGAACGTCAAGCTGGTCACGGCGGGCGAGGTGTTCAGCGAGGAGTGGCGCACGCTGGTCGCCGCACGGGCCGGGATCGAGGACCCGGTCAGAGGCATCGCCTCCCTGTACGGCACCGCCGACGCGGGCGTGCTCGGCAACGAGACCCCGCTGTCGGTCGAGATCCGCCGTTTCCTGTCCGCCCGTCCTGCCGCCGCCAGGGAACTCTTCGGCGAGTCGCGGCTGCCGACCCTCGTCCAGTACGACCCCGAGGTGCGCTTCTTCGAGGAGCACCAGGGCACGCTGCTGTTCTCGGGCGACAACGGGGTCCCGCTGATCCGCTACCACATCGCCGACGAGGGCGGGCTGGTCACGTACGACGAGATGCTGGCCTTCGTGCGCGGGCACGGCTTCGAGCCGGCGGCGCGCGACCCCGAGCGCCCGTTCGTGTACGTGTTCGGCCGCAGCCACTTCACCGTCTCCTACTACGGCGCGAACGTCTTCCCCGAGAACATCGCGATCGGCCTGGAGCAGCCCGAGATCAGCGGCAGGGTGACGGGCAAGTTCGTGCTGGAGGTGAGCGAGGACGCCGACCGCGACCGGCATCTCACGGTGACGGTGGAGCTGATGCCGGGCGAGAAGCCGACGGAGGAGATCGGCCAGTTGGCCGGCGAGTCGATCCTGACCCAGTTGCTCCGGCTGAACAGCGAGTTCGCCCACTATGTGCCCGCCGCGCGGCAGGCGCCGTTCATCCGCCTGCGCGAGTCTGGCGACCCGGATTATTTCCCGCCGGGCGCCAAACACCGCTACACCCGCTGAGCCGACACTGACAGCGCTTCACGCAGGGCGTGCTCATGGGCTCATGTGAGCCGTCTGAACCCGGTGGACGCGTTCGGTGCCGGCACCCCCATGGCGTCGGCCTGCTTGAGACTTTCAGACAAGGAGTTGCGCCGATCAACCATGGTCTGTCTCAGCCCTTCGCGGTGGTGCTGCTGTCCGGCGGCGGCACCGGCTTCACCGACTGGAGCGCATGCCGGCCGGCCAGGGCGCCGCCACGATGAACATGGTCAACGTCCAGATCTACAACCCGCTGTTCATGCTGGTCTTCATGGGCACCGGCCTGGTCTGCCTGGCGCTCGCGGTGCTCGGCCTGGCGGCGGGCCGGGCTCGGTCGTCTCCGCGCCCACATGACGCCGGCGGACCTTCAACGGCGGGATGTGCGCCTGCCGTCTGTCCGCGACCGCATGAAGGAATCCCCCATGCCTACGATCGACCTGTCACACGGCACCGGCTCCTTGGCGGCGAGCTCCGGATGCGGATCAACCTGCAGCCCATGCGCTGGCGAGCCTTCCGCCACTGGCCTCTCGGGCTCGGCCTGCTCGCCAATGAGCTGGATCCGGTCCTGACCAGGGCGTGGGGCACCTGCAGGGGGCCTTCCGCAGTGCCACGTTCGTCGAGGTCCCTGGTGCCCGGACATTCGTGATGGACGTGGCCACCAACACCATGCTGCAGCGCCTGGTCCCTGCCGGAATGCTCGGCAGAGTCTTCGGCAACCTCTATGGGGCGGTCGGAGTGGCCGCCGCGCTGTCCTACACAGCGGGCGGATTCCTCCTGGACGCCACCTCCGCACCGGTGACGCTCCTGATCGCGGGCGGCGGCGGCCCGCTGACCACCACGCTTGTCGCGTGGGCGCTGCGAGGAGCGCTGCGCAAGCGCACGGGCGGCCCTGGCCCGGACGGCACCGGAACCCGGAGCGGCACGCGGTGAAGGTGTGTCACACGCGCTGGGCCAGGGCGGCCGCGATGCGGTCCTCGGCCCACGGCACCATGAGGAAGCCCCGTTTGACGGTCAGCACCTGCACGCCGGCCGTCCAGGAGTGGATGCCGGGGATCGAGGCGAGCGTGCGGGAGGTGAAGTGGTGGATGTCGGCCGTGGTCGGCACGATCACCTCGCACATGAGCGAGGCCTGGCCCAGCATGGAGGCGATCATCCGTACACCGCGCTCGTCGGCCAGCCGTTCGGCGACGCTGTCCTGCATGCTGGGCTCGACCGACAGCCAGAACAGGATCTCGGCCTCGTAGCCGAGGGCGGCGGCCGGGATGAACGTGGCCACCGTGGCGCAGCCGCATTCCAGCATGCTCTCCAGCCGCCGCCTGGCCGTGCTCTCGCTGATGCCGAGGCGCCGCCCGACCGACTGGAAGCTGGCCCGCCCGTCCTCCCGCATCGCGGCCAGCACCTCGCGGTCGACGTCGTCGAGGTGGCTGCGCCCGCAGGTGCGGGCGCGCGGCGGCACCGCGAACGACGCCGCCCGCTCTCCCAGCACCGGAACGCTCCAGTCGTAGCTGACCTTGTACGTGTGCAGCACCAGGTCGGCGCTGCTCTGCTGGGCCCCGGGGATGGCGTGCACGAACTCGACCAGCATCGAGTAGAGGTCGCGGTCCTTGGGCGCGACCAGCTCGAAGACGATGTCGTAGCCGCCGGTGACGATGGTGACGTAGCGGATGTCGGGGTTGGCCGCGAGCAGCCCGGCGACCCGCAGCTGGCTGCCGGGTGCGCAGGTGAGCCGCACGATGAAGGTGTTGACGGGGCCGTCGCACTCCAGGTGCGGCAGCACCGCCACGCGGGCCAGCCCCGCCGCGAACAGCTGCTGCGCCCGCCGCGCCACCGTGGTGGTGGAGATGCCGAGCAGCTGGGCGATGTCGGTCCAGCTGACCCTGCCGTTCACGTGCAGCGCGGCGAGGATCTTACGGTCGAGGTCGTCGAGATCTTCCATCGGGGGCATCATCGCGCGTTCAGGCCCGTTCGCGCACCCTGGAGAGAAAGTCGCGGACGGTCGCCTCCCACAGGTCGGCCTCCTCGACCTGCGGGGAGTGGCCCGATCGTTCGAAAACGCGCAGCTCGGCGCCGGGAATGAGCGCGGCGATGGTCTCACTGCACTCGACCGGGGTGATCCAGTCGTGCCGGCCGACGGTGATCAGGGTGGGGGCGGTGATGCCGGGCAGGAGATGCTTGATGTCGTAGCCGGGCTGGTTCACGGCGAACGCGTAGTTGTGCGTCTCATAGTGGTACGGCGTGGCGGCCACCCGCTGTTCCACCTTGGCCGGATCGTAGTCGTGGTCGTAGAGCGGCAGGATCTCCCGCCAGCAGTCGCGCAGGTCGTCGTCGTCGCGCACGGTGCCGGACATGATCCGGTCGAGCTTGGCCGGGTCGATGCGCGCCCGGGACGAGGCGGCGGCGTTGCGGACGGCCAGCTCCTGGTTGGCGTTGTCGGCCGAGGTGTCGCGGAGCACGACGGCGCTCACCCGGCCGGGGTGGCGGGCGGCGTACTCCATGGCGATGAAGCCGCCGTACGAACCGCCGGCGACGATCACCTGCTCGACGCCGAGCCAGCGGCGCAGGCCCTCGACGTCGGCGACCCACTGCTCGTGGGTGAACGGGCCCGCCTGACCGCTCCTGCCCGAGCCCCTGGCGTCGAAGACGACGACGCGGTAGTCGTCGGCGAGCCGCCCGAAGCTTGCCTCGGGCTCGGCGAGCGAGCCGAGGCCGGGAGCGCCGTGGTGGGCGATGATCGTCTGCTCGCCGTCGCCGAGGATCTCGACGTTGAGCGGGTTGTCGTTGATGTCGACGAACACAGGCTGCCTTTCAGATGATGACGTCGGTGAGCTCGCGCGGGTACGCCGTGAGCCGGCGCGGTCCCGTCTCGGTGACCAGGACGGTGTCGGAGATGCGGTAGCCGGCGTGACCCGGCACGTAGACGCCGGGCTCGCTGGACAGGATCATGCCGGGGGCCAGTTCGGTGGCGTCGCCGTCGGACAGCCACGGCGGCTCGTGGAAGCCGAGCCCGATGCCGTGCCCCTGCCGGTGGCGGATGTGCTCGGCCAGCCCGGCCTCCTCGATGACCCTCAGGCAGCGGCGGTTGGCCTCCTCGCAGGTGACGCCCGCGACCAGCGCCTCGGTGCCGGTTTCCTGGGCCTCGCGGACGGTCTCGTAGTAGCGGGCCTGCCGCGTGGTCGGCTCGCCGATGACGAACGTGCGCTCGCTCTCGACGAACCTGCCGCCGACCGCGCAGCCGAGCGAGAGCATGAACGTCTCCCCCTTGCGCAGCCGGTCGCCGCCGGGCAGGCGGTGCGGCTGGGCCGAGTTGGGGCCGCCGTAGACGAGGCCGCCGGTGAGCATGGGCACGACGACGACGTCCGTGTGCCTGGCGTACATGAGGGAGCTGCCGTGGGAGATGACGTGGGAGGCCAGCTCCGTCTCGGTGGGCAGCTCGCCGCCCGCCTCGACGGCCGCCCTGACCAGCTCGGCGCCGACCTCGATCATCGCGTCGGCGATGCGGGCGGCCTCCTCGTGCAGGGCGATCTCCTCGGGGAGTTTGCGCAGCCGTACGCGGCCGACCGCGTTCGAGACCGCCCAGCGGGTGCCGGGGAACGCCTCGGCCAGCGCCTGCGCCCTGGCGACGCTGGTGGAGAGCGCGTACGCGGCCTTGTCCGGCGCGGGCACGTGCCCGGCCAGCACCGCGAACGGCGACCTGACGCCGGGGAACTCGGGATAGGCGACGATCTCGGCCCGCGCTCCCTGGTCCGCGGCGTACTCCCGTTCCAGGTCGGGTACGAGCAGCACCGGGTCGCCGTCGAGCGGCAGCCAGCAGGCGACCGGGCGCTCGTTCGGGAAGTGGTGGAAGCCGGTCAGGTAGGCGACGTCGAGCGGGTCGTCGAGCACCATCGCCGCCAGGCCCTCGGCGGACATCCCGGCCCGGACCCGGCCGAGCGCGCCGGCGTAGAAGGCGTCGGGCAGCTTGTGTGAGAAGGTCATGCATCGCTCCTGTGGTTGCGAGCGTCGTTGTAGGCCACGGACAGCAGCGTCGTGGACAGCACCAGCAGCAGGATCGCCGCCGACGGGAAGAGGGTGGTCCACCAGGCGGAGGCCAGGGAGCCCGACTGCTGCGCCTTGTGCAGGATCGTGCCCCACGACCAGCTGTTCGGGTCGCCCAGGCCGAGGAAGGAGAGCCCGGCCTCGGCGAGCACGGCGCGGGAGGTGGTCAGCACGACTGACACGCCGACGACGGGGACGACGCCGGGCAGCAGGTGCTTGCGGACGATCCACCACGACGAGCCGCCGACGACCTTGGCCGCCGACACGAACGGCATGGGCACGATCGCCAGCGCCTGCGAGCGCACCACGCGGGCCACCTCCGGCCAGCTGAACAGCGCGATGACCACGACCAGCGTGCGCACGCTCGGTCCGGCCAGCGCCGCCACCAGGATCATCAGCGGCAGCATGGGCAGCGACAGGGAAAGGTCCACCAGCACCCCGAGCGGCGTGTCGAGCCGCCTGAAGTAGGCGGCGCTGACGCCGATCAGCAGCCCGATGACGATGGCCAGCACGGACGCGCTGAGGCCGACCGCCATGCTGACCCGGGTGCCCCACACGACCTGGGCGAACACGTCCTGCCCGATGTCGTCGGTGCCGAACCAGTGCGTGGCCGACGGCGGCTGCGAGGTGTCGGAGCCGTACCCCTCGGGGAAGGGCGCGAGCAGGGGCGCGAGGACGGCGATCAGGGACAGCAGGAGGAGCACGGCCCCGCTGCCCACGCCGAGCGGGTTGCGGCGGAAGGCGGACCAGGTCCGCTGACGGGGGGTGAGCTCGACCGTCGTCATGAGGTACGCACCCTGGGATCGAGGATTCCGTAGGCCACGTCCGTGAGGAGGTTGGCCACCACGACGGCGGCGGCGAGCAGCACGAACGCGCCCTGCAGGACGGGGAAGTCGAGCTGGCCGACCGCCTCGAAGACGGCCCGGCCGATGCCCGGGTAGGCGTAGATGGTCTCGGTCAGCACCGCGCCGCCGACCAGCGTGCCGAGCTGGAGGCCGGCGATGGTGGTGGTCGGCAGCAGCGCGTTGCGGAGGGCGTGCTTCCACACCACTTTGCCCGGCTTGACCCCCTTCGCCTTGGCCAGCGACACGTAGTCCTCGCCGAGCGCGTCGATCAGCGTGGTGCGCATCGTCAGCACGTAGCCGCCGAGCTGGATGAGCACCAGCGACAGGCACGGCAGCACCAGGTGGTGCAGCATGCTGAGGGTGGCGGCGAAGCCGGTGGCGTCGAGGTCGACCGCCCCGCCGATGGGGAACCAGCCGAGCCAGACGCCCAGCACGTACATGAGGAAGATGCCGACGCTCGGCACGAACAGCGACTGCGCGGTGACGCCGGTGAGCTGGATCACGCGGTCCATCCAGCCCTTGGCCCGGGTGGCGGCGAGAACGCCGAGCGGGATGCCCAGCGCGATCGTCACCACCATGGCCGAGATCGTCAGGATCAGCGTCCAGGGCAGCCGCTCCATGAGCACGGTGGTCACCGGGACCGACTGCCGGAACGACATGCCGAGGTTGCCCTGCAGCAGCTGCCCGAGATAGTTGAGGTACTGCACGCCGAGCGGCTGGTCCAGGCCGAAGTCGGCGAGCAGCTTCTGGCGCAGTTCCTCGGTCATGTTCGGGTCGGCCACGGCCAGCACCGGGTCGCCGGGCAGCAGGCGTACCAGGAAGAACGTGACCGTGACCGCGAACCAGAGGGTGAGCAGGCCGCGGGCCAGCCGGATGCCGATGAACCGCATGGGGATCAGCCCGCCGGCTTCGCCGCGGCGAGGGAGAGCGGGTTCAGGATGGACAGCAGCTCGCTCGGCATCGGCTTGAACCCGGTCCACTTCGTGGAGTGGGCGATGTTGAACGTCTCCACGTACAGGACGTTGTCGTAGACCTGGTCGTGGATGATCCTCGCGGCCTCCTGGATCGGCTTCTTGGCCTCCTCCTGGGTGAGCGCCCGCTGCCCCTGGTCGATCAGGTCGTCCAGCTTGGGGTCGCTGACCTGGGCGTAGTTGATGAACCCGCCGGTCTTGAAGGCCAGGCCGAGGTTGGCGGGCGGGTTGTCCATGACCGCCCACGACCCGGCGTAGATGTCGAAGTCCCGCTTGGTGGTCTTGTCGAGGTACGTGTTGCGCTCCAGGCCTTGCAGCTTGATCGTGATACCGGCCTTCTTCGCCGCGTCGCGGACCATGGGGGCCCAGCGGGCGATGTTCGGGTCGGCCTGGTCGTAGATCATGTTCAGGCTGAGGTTGCTCACGCCCGCCTCCGCCAGCAGTTTCTTGGACTGCTCGGGGTCGAAGGCGTACTCCTTCGCCGCGAGGTCGGCGTAGTCGGGCAGCGAGGGGGTGAGCACGCTGGAGTTGGACGACTTGGCGTAGCCCTTGAGCGCGATCTTCCTGATGGCCTCGTAGTCGACGGCGTGCGCGAGCGCCCTGCGGACGCGGACGTCGTCCAGCGGCTTGCGCTTGGTGTTGTACTGCAGGTGCGCCCAGCCCAGCGACGGGATCTGCTGGAGCTTGACCTTCGGATCGGTCTTCAGCTCGGCCGCGGTGGCGGGCGGCAGCACGTTGCCGATGAGGTCGATCTCGCCGTTGCGCAGGGCGAGCACCTCGGTGTTCACGTCGGGGAAGACCCGGAAGACGACTTCCTTGATCACCGGCTTGCCGGGGCCGAAGTCGTCGACGCGCTCCATGATGTAGCGCTGGCCGCGCTCGACCTTGGTGAGCTTGAACGGGCCCGCGCTCACCCAGTCGGAGTCGTTGGCGAACTTCTGCACGCTGGGCGCCTTCTCGAACACGTGCTTGGGCACGATCGGCAGCCAGAAGCCGACATTGTCCAGGAACGTGCCGTCCGGGCGGCTGAGGGCGAACTCGACCTCGGTGGGTGAGACGGCCTTCGCCTTGTCCAGCGCCGTGATGAGCCCGGCGACCACGCCGAACTTCTCCTTCTGCACCGCCGTCACCGAGAACACCACGTCGTCGGCGGTGACCGGCCTGCCGTCGGACCATTTCATGTCGTCGCGCAGCTTGACCGTGGCGGTCTTGCCGTCATCGGAGTAGGACCACTCGGTCGCCAGGTAGGGGACGCGCTTGCCGGCGCCGTCCATCTGGGTCAGATGCGGGTACATCAGGCTGGTGACCCACGAGTCCGTACGGCTGTTGCCGACCAGCGGGTTGTAGTTGACCACGTCGGCGGTGGTGCCGATGGTCAGCCGGCCGGCCTCGGCGGGCGCGCCGGATCCGCCGGTCGGCTGCGACGAGCCGGGCACGCTCGGGGCGCACGCGGCGGTCAGCGCGACGGCCAGGGCGGCCAGCGCGCCCAGGACGGTGGCACGTCTCATCAGATCCAGACCTCTTCCAGCACGCGCATGACGTTGCCGCCGACCACCTTGGTGATCTCCTCGTCGGAGTAACCGTGGGTGACCAGCCAGGCGATGATGTTCCAGAAGCACTCGGCGGGGTTCTCCAGGCCGTCGACGTACGGCACCTTGTCGTAGGCGATGCCGGCGTGCGCCTCGTTGAGCGACAGGTGCTCGGCGAACGTGTCGTGCAGTCCGACGTGGTCGCCGAAGAGCGTGTCGGGGCCGAACGCGACGTGGTCGATGCCGACCAGGTCCACACAGTACGTGAAGTGGTCCATGACCGACTCCAGGCTGTGACGGGGGTGGTCGGGCGACAGCGTCGTGTGCGGGGCCGCCTCCAGGCCGATCACGCCGCCGCGCTCGGCCGCCGCCTTGATGACGGAGTCGGGCTTCATGCGGTTGGTCGGCCAGACCGCGCGGGCGCCCGCGTGGGTGATGAGGATCGGCTTGGTGGAGTGGCGGATGGTGTCGAGCGAGGTCTGGTCGCCGGAGTGGGAGACGTCGATGGCGATGCCCAGTTTGTTCATGCGGCGCACGGCCTTCTCGCCGAACAGGGTCAGGCCGCCGTCGCCGCGCTCCTTGAGGCCGCTGCCCAGGGCGTTGGCCTCGCTGTAGGCGATGCCCATCTGCCGTACGCCGAAGCCGTACAGCATGTCGATCCTGTCGACCTCGTTCTCGATCATGGTGGCGGCCTCGAGGGCGAGCACGAGGCCGACGCGGCCGCTGGAGTGCGCCTCGTGCACGTCGGCCAGGCGCTCGACCTTGATGACGTAGTCCTGGTGGGCGAGGTCCGACAGGCGCATGCCGATGTCGGCGACCACGTCGTTCCACTTCCAGCCGGCCTGGCTGGTGATGCAGCAGGTGCCGTCCATGAGGTTGTCGAAGACGACGGTCATGCCGGAGCGGGCCAGGCCCTCGAAGCCGGTGTGGTGGCGGGCGGTGCGGTTGTAGTCGACGGTCTGGCGGATGTCGTCGGGGAAGACCGACGGGTGGTCGTGCAGGGAGACGACGAGGTTGTCGGTCAGCAGGCGGCGGACGCGCTCGGACTGCTCGGTGGTGAGCTCGGGCCCCTGGTACGCGGGGACCCGGCCGAGTTCGGGCGCCAGGTCGAACGTGCGGTAGTCGGCGCCCGCCTCCAGGTATTCGTAGGAACGGTAGCCCTTGTAGCTCTTCGCGGCTTCCAGCACTTGATATCCCCTCTTGTCCGATTGTCGGAAGTTTGCCAGGATCAGGCTCATAAGACAACATCAATGGTGTTTTTCAGCGTCAGGCGGTAATCACACGCCATCATTCGGCACAGTGAATCGTCCGGCCAGTGAGGAAGGGGTGCGGTGGGCGAGTCACCGGTTCTGGAGATCCGTGAGCTCCACGTCACGTTCACCCCGCGCGGGCGGGAGATCCACGCGGTGCGCGGGGTGGACCTGACCATCGAGCGCGGCCAGACACTGGCCTTGCTCGGCGAGTCGGGCTCGGGCAAGTCCGTCACCGCCAAGGCCGTCATGGGGCTGCTCGACCAGCCCGGCGTGGAGGTGCGCTCGGCGTCCGCCCGGCTCGGCGGCCGCGACCTGCTCGCCATGTCCGCCGAGGAACGCCGGGCGCTGCGCGGCAGCGCCATGACCCTGGTCTTCCAGGACGCCCTGTCGGCGCTCAACCCGGTGCTGAGCATCGGCGACCAGATCGGGGAGCTCTTCCGCGTCCACCAGGGGTTGTCCCGCAAAGAGGCGAGGTCCCGCTCGGTCGAACTGCTCGACCTGGTGGGCATCCCGGCGGCGGCCACGCGGATCGGCGACTACCCCCACCAGTTCTCCGGAGGCATGCGGCAGCGCATCCTCGTCGCCATGGCGGTGGCGCTCGAACCCGACCTGATCATCGCCGACGAGCCGACCACCGCCCTCGACGTCACCGTGCAGGCGCAGATCCTGGAGCTCATCGACCGGCTGCGGCGCGAGCTCGGCACCGCCGTCCTGCTCATCACCCACGACCTGGGGGTGGCCGCCGAGGTCAGCGACCAGGTCGCGGTGATGTACGCGGGCCGCATCGTGGAGAGCGGCCGGGCCGAGGAGCTGTACGACCGGCCGGCCCACCCGTACACGGCCGCGCTGCTCGCCGCCGTGCCCGACCTGGACAGGCCGGCGTCGGAGCTGCGCGCCATCCCCGGAGCGCCGCCCAGCCCCGCACTCACGCCACCCGGATGCTCGTTCGCCCCTCGCTGCGAGCGGGCGAGCGACGTGTGCACCGGCAACCGCCCGGTGCTCGCGCCGCTCGGGACCGGCGCCGGCCGGTACGCCGCCTGCCACCACGTGAAGGAGATGCTCGATGGCGCCCCCGCCTGAACCCGCCGCCACCGCCTCGCCCACCACCGCCGGGCCGGGCGAGACGGTGCTGCGCGCCACCGGGCTGCACAAGACCTACCGCGGCGGGATGCTCTCGCGCGGCGGCGCCGTACGCGCGGTCGCGGGCGTGGACCTGGAGCTGCGGGCCGGGGAGACTCTGGGCATCGTCGGCGAGTCCGGCTGCGGCAAGTCCACGCTGGCCCGCATGCTGGTCGGCCTCGAACGCCCCGACCAGGGCGAGGTGACCTTCCGCGACCGGCCGTTCTTCACCCGCGGCGGCGTGCCGCGCGACATCCGCCGCCGCGTCCAGATGGTCTTCCAGGACCCGCTGACCTCGCTCAATCCCCGCATGACCGTGCTCGACATCGTGGCCGAGCCGCTGCGCGTGCACCGGCTGTGCGCGGACGCCCGCGCCCTGCGCGAGCGGGTCGGAGAGCTGCTGTCGCTGGTGGGCCTGCCGCCCGAGCGGATGAACCGCTACCCGCACGAGTTCTCCGGCGGCCAGCGGCAGCGCATCGGCATCGCCCGCGCGCTGGCCACCGAGCCGGACGTGATCGTGTGCGACGAGCCGGTCTCGGCGCTGGACATGTCGGTGCAGGCGCAGGTGGTCAACCTGTTCGCCGAACTGCAGCGCACGCTCGGGGTGGCGCTGGTGTTCATCGCCCACGACCTGGCCGTGGTACGGCACGTGTCGCACCGCGTGGCCGTGATGTACCTGGGCAGGCTGGCGGAGACCGGGCCGGCGGCCGCGGTGTACGGCAGCCCCGCGCATCCGTACACGATGGCCCTGCTGTCGGCGGCCCCCGCGGCCAAGCCGCGGCTGCGCGGACGCAAGCGCATCATGCTGGCCGGAGACCCGCCGAGCCCGGTGGCGCCGCCGCCCGGCTGCCGCTTCCACACCCGCTGCTGGAAGGCGACCGACCGGTGCGCCGGGCAGGAACCCGCGCTCGAGCCCGTCGCCGAAGGCGGCCACGACGCCGCCTGTCACCACGCCGAACGGCCGTCCTGACGTACCGGCCCCGGGCTCACGGCTCCCGGCGCAGGACGACCAGCGCGACGTCGTCCTCGCGTACGCCGAACGCCCCCAGGAAGCGCTCGGCGAACTGCTCCAGGTCGTTCTCGACCGTCTCCGCCAGCCGCCTGGCCACCTCCAGGCCGGCGTCGAGCGTGGTGGTGCGGTCCTCCACCAGGCCGTCGGTGAACAGCACCATTGTGCCGCCGGGCGGCAGCTTCAGCCGGTCGACCTCGTAGCGCTCCGGCAGGACGCCCAGCAGCAGGTTGCCCAGGCTGTGGTAGGCGGAACGGGGCCCGGCGAGCAGGGGCGGGATGTGGCCGGCGTTGGCCACCTCGACCTCGCCCGTGACCGGGTCGATGAGCACCAGGCAGAGGGTGGCCGTCACGCGCGGGTGGTAGCGCCGTACCATCCGGTTGAGCAGGTCGAGCGTGGCGCTCAGGTCGACCTGGACGATGAGCGTGGCCCGCATGGCGTGGCGGATCTCCGCCATCACGGTCGCGGCGTGCAGCGAGTGGCCCTCCACGTCGCCGATCGCCACCAGCACCCGGTGGTCGATCGGCAGCACCTCGTAGAAGTCTCCGCCGACCTCGACGTTGTCCACGGCCGGCTGGTAGCGCATGGCCAGGCGCAGGCCGGGCACGTCGGGGATGCCGGTGGGAAGCAGGCTGCGCTGCAGGGTGAGCGCGATCGCGTGCTCCTCGGTGTAGGCGCGCAGCGCGTCTACGGCCAGCGCCAGCTGCTGGCCCACCTGGCGCAGCAGGTTGACCTCGTCGGCGTCGAGCGGCGGGCCGCTCGCCACGCCCAGGTAGACCGGGGACCTGGACTTCCTCGTCCGGCAGAGCACGCCGGTGGTCGGGCCTTCGACGTCCACGCCGGGCAGGAGGGCCCGCCAGCCCGCGGCTTCCACCGTGAAGACCTGGGCCCGCGCGGCTCCCTCGGGCACCGTACGGGAGAGCCGGTCGAGCACCTCGGGGCCGGCCGTGTGGGAGGTGGCCGGCTCGCCCGGCCGGGCGCAGGAGCGCCGCGTCCTGCCCTCCGGCAGCAGCGCCAGAGCGCCGCAGAAGCGGCCGAGCAGGTCGGACGTGCCCTCGGCGGCCACACCGAGCATCTGGTCGAACGTCTCCGCCTCGTTCATCCTGAGCGTCACGTCGGCCAGCCTGGCCAGCCGCCGGGCCATGAGCTCGGCCCGCCACCGTGCCCGGTAGTAGCGCAGCATGGCCCGCACGGTGGCGGCGAACTCGGCGGGCTCGATCGGCTCGATCAGGTACGCGTCGGCGCCGCGTTCCAGCCCTTCCGCGCGGTCGGCCACCGTGATGGCGTTGGCCGACACCTGGACGACGGGGATCGACGCGGTGGCCGGATCGGCCTTGATCCGCTCGCACACCTCGAACCCGGATATGTCGGGCAGCCGTACGTCGAGGACGACCAGGTCGATCGGTCCCTCGGCCAGCTTGCGCAGCGCCTCCTCCCCTCCGCTCGCCTCGACCACGTCGTGCCCGGACCTGCGCAGCCATCTCGCGAGGATGTAGCGCTTGGTCGGCGTGTCGTCGACCACGAGCACGGTTCCCGGCTGCGTGCCCGCCGCGGGGGCGAGCTGCTGCTGCGTCACGCTCCGCCCCCTCTCGCCTGGCGGATGGCCTGGATCAGCTGGTCCCGGCGCAGCCCCTGCTTGGACAGCACCGCCTTGCCCTCCGGCGCGTGCTGCGGCTGCACGGTCACCACGACCACGGGGATCCGGCTCAGCCGATCGTCCTCGGCCATCCGCAGCAGCAGCGCGTGCCCGTCCACGCGCGGCATGAGCAGGTCGACGAGCACCACGTCGGGCGGCTCGGCGGCCATCGCCTCCAGGGCGGCGGCACCGTCGGCCGCCTCGTCGACGTGAACGGCGAAGCCGTGCAGCATGCGGCGGGCGGCCGCGCGGAAGACCTCGTCGTCGTCGGCGACGAGCACCCGCTCCATCTCGGGCGGGCCGCCGTGGTGAGGCAGCCTGAGCGCGGCGGTGGTGCCCTCGCCCGGCGTGCTGGCCAGCTCAAGGGTGCCGCCGAGCGCCTCGGCCAGCCGGCGCGCGTACGGCAGGCCGAGGCCGGTGCCCCTGGCCCCGACCTGGAAGGAGCCCGGCACCTGGTAGAAGTCCTCGAACACGCGCCTCAGGTGCTCGGGCGGGATGCCGATGCCGGTGTCGGTCACCGTGATGACGATCTCGTTCCTGTCGTCGTCGACGCGGGCCTCCAGCCGCACCTCGCCGCTATCGGTGAACTTCAGCGCGTTGGACAGCAGGTTGCGCAGGATCGTGACGAGCATGCCCTCGTCCACGTGCAGCACCGCGGCCTCGGGCGCCACGTGGTGGCTCAGCTCGACGCCGCCCCGCACGCGCGTCGGGCGCATCGTCACGTGCAGGTGCTCGGCCACGTCCGTCAGGCTGACCGTAGTGGGGTGCGGGTCGAGGCGGCCCGACTCGGCCTTGGCCATGTCGAGCAGCTCGCTGACGAGCGCCAGCAGCGTCCTGGTCGAGTTGCCGATGAGCTCGACCTGGTGGGCCTGCTCCTCGGTCAGCGGATCGCCGCCCGGCCCGGTCAGCAGCCCGACCAGGCCGATGACCGAGTTGAGCGGGGTGCGCAGCTCGTGGCTGATGGTGGCCCAGAAGCGGTTCCTCGCCTCGTTGGCCTCGCGGAGCTGACTGGACTTCTCATCCAGCTCGGCGTAGAGGGCGACCACTCCCCTGTTGGTCTCCTCCAGCTCGGCGGAGAGCTGGTTGTACATCGCCAGCACGCCCGTGTTGGTCTCCTGCAGCTCGGCGTTGAGCCGCAGCACGTCGTCCAGGGAGTCGGCCAGTTCCCGGTTCTGGTCCCGCAGCTCCTCGAGTGCGGAGACGGGAGAGAGCCTGGTCAGCCGGTCGCGGAGGTCGGAGATCGGGCCGCGCCGCGGCCGCGGCCGCAACCGCTTGGCGAGCGTGACACGCCCGTCGCCGAGCTCGACCCGGTCGACCAGCCGGCCCGCCAGCCTGACGCCCTCCGACCCGGCCAGGCCCGAGCGTTCTCCGTGGGTCACGGTGATCAGCAGTTCGTCCTCGCCGAGCGCGATCACCGCGAGCGCGCCGCGGCCGTAGACCTCCCTGCCGACCTCGCTGAGCGCCGTCGCCACCCGTACCTGGTCCTGCGGCTCCAGGCCGGCCAGCTCGGCGGCGGCGCGGCCGAGGCGGCGCAGCACGAACACGTCCTGGCCGGCGTCGAGCCGGACCCTGATGAGCTCCGTGGCCGCCTTCACGAGCCCGGCCTCGCCGCCACCACGCACACGTCGTCGCGCCTGGTGCCGGCCTCGCGCAGCAGGCCGGCGGCGATCACGGCGGGGGTGCGGGCGAACAGGCCGGGCATGTGCGCCGGGTCCCAGCGCTCCGACATCCCGTCGGAGTGCATGATCACGGTGGCGTGGCCGGGCAGCTCGTACGTGTGCTGCCGCAACCGCGCCCCCTGGTGACCGGCGATGCCCGGCACCGACACCATGCCCTGCCGTCCCTGGGCGTGCGCGACCCAGCCGGAGACGTTGCCGAGCCCCGCGTAGGTCACCGAGCCGCCGCCCAGCCGGGCCACCGCGAGCGCCCCTCCTCTCGTGACGCCCATCCCCCGGTGCAGGCGGTCGACGATGGCCAGCGGCTCACGCTCCGGCGCCTGAAGGAACAGCTCGACGGCCAGCTGGGAGGCCTGCGCCGCGATGTGACCGTGGCCCAGCCCGTCGCAGACCATGATGGTGGTGGCGGCTCCCGTGGTGGAGATGGCGAAGGAGTCGCCGCACACCTGCTCGTCGCCGATGGGCCGGGTCAGGCCGCTGGCGTGCGCCGGCGGAGCGGGTTCGCGGCCCGCGGTGAAGTACATCGCGAGCACGGTGCCTCTGCCGGGCAGGGAGTGCACGTCGTAGCCGGTCGCGATGCGGGCGATGGCGCCCATGCCGATGCCGAGCGTCCCCACGGAGGAGTAGCCGTCGCGCAGGGCGCGGGCGATGTCGGCCATGCCCGGCCCCGCGTCGATCGCGACGAACTCCACCGTGGCGGGGGGCTCGGGGTCCATGCGGACCATGACGCTGCCCTCGACGGCGTGCTTGACGAGGTTGGACACCGCCTCGCTGACGGCCACCGCCACCTGCCCGGCCTGCGTCGCGTCGAATCCGGCCAGACCGGCCAGCTCGACGGCCCGCCGGCGTACGGCGCCCACCGCGCTGGTGTCCTCCGCGCGGATCCAGGCGCCCGTCCGCCGGCTGGTCACGTGCCCCATGGCGTCACCTGACCCATTCGGTACCGGGCCAGCTCGGTATCGGGCCCACTCGGTCGCCCGGCCCATTCGTCATCGCGTCCATTCGTCACCGGGCCCATTTCGTCACCGTCACCGTCGTGCCCTGCCCCGGCTTGGAGAGCAGGTCGAACTCGTCCACCAGCCGGCGTGACCCGCCGAGCCCGAGTCCGAGGCCCGTGCCGGTGGTCCAGCCGTCGGTGAGCGCCTGCTCGATGTCCGGGATGCCCGGCCCTTCATCGTTGACGACCAGCCTGAGCCCGCGCTTCGCCCCGTTCTCGACGACGTCCACGCGCAGCTCGCCCCGCCCCGCGTAGACGAGGGCGTTGCGCACCAGCTCACTGGCGGCCGTAATGATCTTGGTCTGGTCGATGAGCGACAAGCCCACCTCGATGGCGGCGCTCCTGACGAGCCGGCGTACCGCCACGACGTCGGCGCTGCTCTCGATGACCGCCTCGCGGGTCACCGCGCCGTGCCTCCGACGTGGTTCAGCAGCGCCACCCCTTTCTCCAGATCGAGTGCCGTACGGACGCCGCCGAGTGAGAGGCCGAGCTCCACGAGCGTGATCGCCACGGCCGGCCGCATGCCGACGACCACGGCGTGCGCGTCGAGCATGCGGCACATCGCGGCGATCGTGGCCAGCATCCGCCCGGTGAACGAGTCGACGATCTCGACGGCGGAGATGTCGATGATCACTCCCTTGGCGCCGCGGGAGACGACCGCCGCGGCCAGGTCCTCCTGCAGAACGAGCACGCTCTGGTCGTCCAGGTCCACCTGGATCGAGACGATCAGCAGGTCGCCGAGCTTGAGAATGGGCACCCGATCCACTACGCCTGCTCCGCCCGTACGGTGACGTGCGTGGCCGGCCGGCCGCTCACCTGCACGCCGCTTCGTCTGAAGGCGTGGGCGAGCGCGTCGGCCAGCGACGTCTTGGTCACGATGTCGCCGAACTCGATGCCGAGCGTGACGATGGTGTGCGCGATCTGCGGGCGGATGCCGGAGATGACGCATTCGGCGCCCATGAGCCGTGCCGCGAACACGGTCTTGAGCAGGTGCTGGGCGACCTGGGTGTCGACGGCCGGGACGCCGGTGATGTCGATGACCGCGTGCTCGGCGCCGGTCTCGACCAGCGCCTCCAGCAGCTTCTCCATGACGACCTGGGTGCGGGCCGAGTCGAGCGTGCCGATCAGCGGCACGGCCAGGATGCCGTCCCAGAGCTTGACCACAGGGGTGGACAGTTCGAGCAACTGCTCGGCCTGGTCCATGATGATCTTCTCGCGGGCTTCGGCGTACGCCTCGAACGTGAACAGGCCGAGGTCGTCGATGAGACGGGCGAACCGGATGAATCCGCGCAGCACCTCGGTGTCGGCGTCGGCGACCACGATTTCGTAGAAGGCCCCCTTCAGGCCGAAGACGGCCTTGGAGGTCTCGGCGGGCGAGTAGCCGACGCGAGCCCGCGACCGCGACAGCTCGGTGAGCAGGCCACGGAGGTCGGCGAGGTCGCCTCCGCCCTGCTCGATGGCGCCGAGGATGGCGCGGTAGAGCTCCAGCAGTTCGTCGCGCGGCGCGTCGACCGACTGCGCCCACCGGTTGACGACCTGTTCTTCATGGTCGCGGAGCAACTCGCCCACACGCCGTTCCACGTCTGCTTGATCGGACAAAATCTCTCCAAGGGGGTTCTCGGTGTGCACTCCTGGCATCCCCCGGTACACCCTTCTCTGCCCAGAGTCACCCCCGAGTACTACGCGAGGGTCCAAACCGGGCGGGGACGCGGACGACCCGGCGGCTTCCGCACGGTCGCGGCATGTTCAGAAACTTCGCCCTCGCCGGGCTTGTCGCGACCGGCGTGTTCCTGCTGCTGCCGGCGCCGCCGGGCGGGAGGCTGGTGAAGATCTACGGTGAGCTGTTGCTGTGCCACAGCTACGGTTCGGTGGTGTGCGCCAAGGCCATGCCCGGCCTGCCGGTCTCCGACGTGGCCGCCTTCGGCGCCCGCGTGTTCGACGCGGGTTCCGGAGGGCACAGCGACTACTTCGCGCCCGGCACCGCTTCGCTGCGCAACCTGACCATGATCGCGCTGGGGCGATCCGGGCAGGTCACCGCTTGACCGCGGCTGTCCGCGGGTAGGAGGAACTTTGATGACATGGTGTCGTCATCAGCTTGACGCCGGCGGGCGCCGTTTGTGACACTTCGTCATGAAACACCAGCGGACTTGAGGTGAGCTGTGACGACGTCGTTCTCCGAGAGCTTGAGAAACGCCACCTGGGCCGACCACCAGTCGGCCGAGTCCGAGGGCTATCTCACCGAGCTCATGGCCGGCCGGTTGAGTGAGCACGAATACGGCGAGATGGTCGCCCAGCACTACTTCGCCTACACCGCGCTCGACGGGGTGTCACGGGAGCTGGCGGGGCACCCGGTGGCCGGCCGTTTCGTCTTCCCGGAGCTCTATCGCGAGCCCGCTCTCGAACGCGATCTGGCCACCGTCTACGGGCCGCGCTGGCGCGAGCGCATCACGCCGTCCGCGTCCACCGAAGCCCTCGTGGCGCGCATCCGCGAGACGGCCGGCTGGCCGGGCGGCTACATCGCCCACCACTACACCCGCTACCTCGGCGACCTGTCCGGCGGGCAGTTCATCCGCATGGAGCTGCAGAAGATCTACGGCTACGCCAGGGGCGGGGGCGTGGACTTCTACTTCTTCGACGAGCTCGGCAGCCTGCCCCGGTTCAAGAACGAATACCGCTCCCGGCTCGACGCGCTGGAGCTCGACGAGAACGAGCGTCAGCGCGTCATCGGCGAGGTCAAGCGCGCCTACCGGCTCAACACCGACGTCCTCGCCGAGCTTTTTCACACCGTCAGGGCCGCCGCCTGACCCGGAGCTACCGACCGGCCCGCTCGTCGCAGGGGTCGCGCGGCGGGGTGGCGCGCCCGGCGACGTCGGCCTTGATCCCGGCCAGCCGGTGGCCGGCCTCGTTGAGCCCGTCGGCGTCGACCCGCTCCTCCGGCAGGGTCCAATCTCGCCCGCCCCCGCGAGCCGGCGACGTACGCGTTGCGCCTGCATGTGATGCGCTCTCAGTGGCCATCGCGGCCCGTACGCAGCTCGGCTCCTCGATGTCGCCCTCGTCGAGCCACGTCACGAGCTCGCCGACCAGCCCCGGCGCCCCTCCGGCGTCCGGCCCTTCATGGACGACAGCGCCGGACACCGAGTCGCGGATGAAGATGCTCGCCGGACTGAGGACGCCGGGAGTCTTGTGCCGATGGTGGCCGATCATCATGAAGTTGAGCGCGTTGAGCACGCCCTACGTCCTGTATGTTCCGCGGGCGTGATCGCCCGTACGGCCTACCATGGGCATATGCCCCGGATCTCCGCCGCCACCATCGGCGAGCACCGCGCCCAGACGCGCGACCGCATCCTGCAGGCCGTCTCGCGGCTGTCCAGGGAGCAGGGCATCGACGCCATCTCGATGACCGACGTGGCAGGCGAGGCCGGCATCACGCGCACCGTGCTCTACAACTACTTCCCCGACAAGACCGCGCTGCTGCTGGCGTTCACCGAGCGGGTGACCCACTACTTCATCGACAGCTACGAGCGGGAGCTGCCCGCCGGCGCCTCCCCCGCCGACCGGTTGCGGGCGTTCGTACGCCTCCAGCTGGACGGCCTGCTCGCCCACCCGCATCCGGGCGCCGCCGACCTGAGCGCCACGCTCGGGCCCGACGCCTACCAGCGGCTGGCCGAGCACGTCGCGCCCATGCAGCGTGTCCTCGTCGAGATCCTGGAGAGCGGCCAGGCGTCGGGCGACTTCCAGGTGCTAGACGTGCCGGCCACGGCCCGGATGATCCTCGCCGTCATCGGCGCGGAGCGGGTGCCGCTGATCAGCGGCGACGTCACGGTGGCGGCGGCCGCCGAGCTGGTCACCGCGTTCGTGCTGCGAGCCCTCGGGGGCGAAGCCGCGCCCCGGTGACAGGATGGGGCCTATGACCTCCGGGCCCGAGGAGCAGCCCGCCGGTGAGCACGTCGGCGAGCACGTCGATGAGCACGTCGATGAGCACGTCGAGCTCAGGTCGGCGCGCGGGCGCTGGATCCTGTTCGCGACGGTGCTGGGCTCGGGTCTGGCGCTGCTCGACAGCACCGTGGTCAACGTCGCGCTGCCCTACCTCGGCAGCGAGCTCGACGCCGGCATGGCGGGGCTGCAATGGACGATCAACTCCTACACGCTCACCCTCGCCGGGCTGATCCTGCTCGGCGGCTCGCTCGGTGACCGTTACGGCCGGCGCACCCTCTTCGTCATCGGCGTCGTGTGGTTCGCCGTCGCCTCCGCGCTGTGCGGGCTGTCGCCGAGCATCGAGTTCCTCATCGCGGCCAGGGCCTTGCAGGGCGTGGGCGGCGCGCTGCTCACGCCCGGCTCGCTGGCGATCATCCAGGCGTCGTTCGTCCGGCGCGACCGGCCGCGCGCCGTGGGCACGTGGTCGGGGCTCGGCGGCGTGGCCAGCGCCGTCGGACCGCTGCTGGGCGGGTGGCTGGTGCAGACCGCCGGATGGCGGTGGGCGTTTTTGATCAACCTCCCGTTCGCCGCGCTCATCGTGTTCGTCGCCCTGCGGCACGTGCCCGAGAGCAGGGACGAGCAGGCCGCGGGGCGCTTCGACGTGCTGGGCGCGGTCCTCGCGGCGCTGGCGCTGGCCGGGATCACCTACGGGCTGATCCAGCGGGGCGCCCCGGCGCCGCTGCTCGCCGGGCTGCTGCTGGGGGCGGCGTTCGTGGCGGTCGAGGTGCGCCGGTCTCCGGACGCGCTGGTGCCCGCCGACATCTTCCGAGACCGCGTGTTCACGGCCGTCAACGTGGTGACGTTGATCATGTACGCGGCCATGGGCGTGGTGTTCTTCCTGCTCGTGGTGCAGCTCCAGGTCGTCTCCGGCTTCTCCCCCATCGCCGCCGGGCTGGCGATGTTCCCCACGACGATCCTCATGATGGCGTTGTCGGGGCGGGCCGGTGAGCTGGCCAAGCGGATCGGGCCGCGCTGGCCGATGACGGGCGGGCTGCTGCTGGCGGGCGCCGGTTTCCTGTGGATGAGCACCATCGGGTACGGCGCGTCCTATCCGCTCCAGGTGCTGCCCGCCGTGTTCGTCTTCGGGCTGGGGCTTTCGGGGGTGGTCGCGCCGCTGACCGCGACCGTGCTGGCCACGGTCGAGGACCGCCACGCGGGCACGGCCAGCGGCGTCAACAACGCGGTGGCCCGCACCGGCAGCCTCTTCGCGGTGGCCGCGGTGCCGCCGGTGGTCGGCCTGGTCGGCGACGCGTTCGAGAACCCGCCGGTGTTCGACGCGGGATTCAGGACGGCCATGCTCATCAGCGCCGCCATGATGCTGCTGGCGGCGCTGATCACGTCGTTCACCATCAGGTCGAACGTGCTCGCCGCCGACGACTGACGACGGTCAGAAGGCGAACGCCTGGCTGCGCACGCTGTTGTCGAAGTTCGACAGGAGCAGTTCGGGCTCGCCGACCGAGCGGATGCCGGGCAGCCGGGTCAGCAGCTCGCGGAACATCGCGCGCAGCTCCTGCCTGGCCAGGTTGGCGCCGAGGCAGAAGTGCGGGCCGGGGCCGCCGAAGCCGACGTGCGGCTTGGTGTCGCGGGTGATGTCGAACCTGTCGGGGTCGGGGAAGACCGACTCGTCCCGGTTGGCCGAGCCGTAGAAGAGCACGACCTTGTCGCCCCTCTTCAGCTCAAGGCCGCGCAGCGTGTAGTCCTCGGTGACCGTGCGCCGGAACTGCATGATCGGCGACACGTAGCGGACCATCTCCTCGATGGCGCCGTTGATGTGGGTGTCGAAGTCGCTCATCAGCAGTTCGCGCTGGGCCGGGTTGTCGGTGAGCAGCTTGATGCCGTGGGCCATCGTGTTGCGCGCCGTCTCGTTGCCCGCGACCAGGAGCAGCGCGAAGAACGAGCCGAGCTCCTTGTCGGTCAGCTTCTCCCCGTCGGGGTTGGCGTTGACCAGGAGGGAGACGAGGTCGCCCTTGGGGTCGGCGACGCGCTCGTGGCCGAGCTTGATGACCATGCGCTGCAGGGCGAGCAGGGCCAGCATGTTCTGGCCGGCCATCTGGACGCTGCGGGCCAGGCTCGGGCGCACGCCGGTGTAGGCGGTGGAGATGTCGACGTGCTGGTGCACCTTGGCCCGCAACTCCTGCGGGATGTCCAGCATGTCGCAGATGACGTGGATGGGCAGCCGGGCGGCGACCTGGGAGACGAAGTCGCGCGGGCCCTCCTTGACCACGTCGTCGACGATGCCGGCGCAGGCCGCCTCGATGTCGCTCTGCAGGCCGGCCAGCATCTTCGGGCTGAACGAACGCGTGACGATCCTGCGCAGGCGCGCGTGCCGGGGATCGTCCATGTTGACCATCGACTCCCCGAACACCTGCTTCACCCAGCCGGGCGGCTCCGGGTTGGTGACGGCGGGCTCGCTGGAGAACACCTTGGCGTTGCGGCTGGCCTCGACGACGTCCGCGTGGCGTACGAGGGCGTAGAAGCCCTTGCCCGAGCGGAGGAGCGGCACCTTCTTCTCCGGGAAGAACACCGGAAGCTCCAGCAGGCGAAGCCGGGCGAACGCTTCGTTGCGTTCCTTGAGCGGCTTGCGCCAGAAATCCAGATCAGCGAGGTCGATGTCGTCCACCCGACTATCCTGGCACGGTCCCACGCCGCTCCCGTACGGAAAACCCCGCGCTCGCGGGGCTTGCCGCGGGCGGCGGGCGATGTGCATCCCGCCCTCCTGGCCCGTTCCCGCGCCGTTCAGATCTGGTTCGACCCGCCCGGTCATGACTTGCGGTATGAACGCTGTGCTCGCCGCCTGCCTGGTCCTTCCCCTCCTCACCGGTACGACCCCGGCGACGGCCCGCTCGTGCACCGGCCGGCCGCTCGACTTCAACGCCGATGGGCGCCCCGACCTGGCCGTGGCCGCGCCCTACGACGACGCCAGGGCCGGTTCCGTGACCGTGACGTACAGCTCCGGCAGGACGGCCAAGCTCGTCCAGGACGACGCGGAGCCGGGTGACGCGTTCGGCTCCGCGCTGGCCGTCGGCGACTTCAACGGCGACCGGTGCGCGGACCTGGCCGTGGGGGTGTCGGAGGAGTTCACCGGTGAGCGGGTGCCCGGCGGCGACGGGAACGGGGTCGTGCAGATCTACGACGGCTCCCCCCGCGGCCTGGTGGCCGGCCGGCGGCTGGCACCCGCCGAACCGTCCAGCGACCGGTTCGGCGCGTCCCTGGCCGCGGGCGACCTCGACGGCGACGGCCGGGACGAGCTGGCCGTCGGCTCCCCCAGCCACCGGTCGGGCGGAGCCGTGACCGTGTACTGGATGAAGGGACGCAAGCCGTACCGGATCACGCAGAAGACCCGGTGGGTACGGCAGCCCGCGCGCGTCACCGACCAATGGGCCGCGGCGCTGACCACCGGCGACTTCGACGGGGACGGCAAAGACGAGTTGGTCGTGGGAGCGCCCGCCGACAGCATCAGCCACGACGGCCAGGGCTCGGCCACCGTCATCGACGTCCGCGCGAAACGTGCCCGGCTGCTCAATCAGAGCACGCCGGGCATCAAGGGCGCCGCGGAGAAATGGGACGGGTTCGGGGCCGCGCTGGCCACCGGCGACTTCAACGGCGACGGCAAGGACGACCTGGCCATCGGCGTACCCGGCGAAGGGCTCAGCGCCGGCCAGCGGGCCATGGACTACGGCGACGGCACCGTGGACGTGCTGTACGGCTCGCGTGGCGGGCTGCGTACCGACCGGACCGAGGCCTGGTCGCAGAACACCCTCGACGGCAGACCCCGCTACTACGACCGGTTCGGGGCCTCGCTGGCGGCCGGGGACTTCAACGGCGACGGCAGGGACGACCTGGCCATCGGCGTACCCGGGGAGAAGGCCGTCCAGGTGCTGGCGGGACGCACGGCGGGCGGGCTCACGCGGAAGGGGAACCTGCTGGTCAAGGGCAGAGGACGCGACTTCGGGGCCGCGGTGACCGCCCTGCCCGGGTGGGGCGACGGCCACCGGTCCCTGACGCGGCGGCGTCCGGTGTACGCGCTCGTGGTGGCCGCGCCCGGCCAGGGGCTCGTCGCGTACGCACCCGGATCCCGCCGGCCGGGCCTGCGCCTGGGCAAGGTACGCCCGCTCAGCGAGGGCACCGGCCTGTACGGCTACGCCTTCGGCTGACCACATCGCCCGGGTCCGAACCTTCCACGGGCGACGCGCACGCGGGCCTCCCGCACGACGGGCGGGCACAGGATCGCAGCGGGCAGACCCGGAATC
>NZ_SMJZ01000120.1 GCF_004348345.1 Nonomuraea longispora | reverse complement strand
ATTCCGAACCCGGAAGTTAAGCTTCTCTGCGCCGATGGTACTGCACTCGGGAGGGTGTGGGAGAGTAGGTCGCCGCCGGACAATTTTTTGTAGGGGCTCCACGCTTGAGGCGTGGAGCCCCTTTTTTTGTTTCGGTGGTCAGGTGACGGCGTCTGCCAGCAGCGGTTCGATCCGGTGGGGGATCTGGGTGGACAGGGCGATGGTGGAGTCGGTGCGTTGCACGGCGGGGGACGTCAGGATGTGGGCGATGATTTCCTGGAGGTGTTCCGTGGTCCTGGCGACAACCCGGCACAGCAGGTCGTGTTGTCCGCTCGTCCCGTGCACTTCCAGGATGTGGGGCACGGCGCGTAGCGCCTCCACCGCCTCCTCCAGGCGCCCCTGCGCGATCTGCAGCCAGACGAACGCCAGGATCGGATAGCCGGCTTCCGTCGGTGAGACGGTGGGGCCGAAGTCCTCGATGACGCCTCTGGCGGTCAGTTTCTCCACCCGAGCCTGGACCGTGCCCCTTGCCACCCCGAGCAGGCGGGCGAGCTCGGTCAGGCCGATGCGTGGGTTGGCTCGCATGGTCACGAGCAGGCGGGCGTCTAGATCGTCCACGAGGGCATCCTCCGCGACTGTGCGATTCGACCAGGAATCGGGTGATCTGGCATGCGGGAGCTAGCGTATCGCTCAGCCAAGCTGGTCGCTCTTGCCAGCGAAAGCGGGACTTGTTGTCATGTGGGGCATGTTTGAGGAAGCTCAGTATTTCGCCCCAGTCGAGGCTCAAGCGGATGGTTCCGTGGTGGTCGAGTTGTCCGCTTCGCACCCGGGGTTCGCGGATCCGGTGTACCGGACACGGCGCAACGCCATCGCCGGGTTGGCGGTCAACTACCGGCCGGGGACGCCCATTCCGGTCGCGGAGTACACCGAGCAGGAGCACGAGGTGTGGGCGACGGTCACCAGAGAGCTGGGGATCAAGCACGCGAAGTACGCCACGGCGGAATATCTCGACGGCGCCGCCAGGCTGGGTCTGCCTCAGGACAGGATCCCTCAGCTGGAGGAGGTCTCGCAGTTGCTGGAGCCGCTGACCGGCTTCCGCTATCTGCCGGCGGCCGGTCTGGTGCCGCTGCGGGACTTCTACGGCGTGCTCGCGGACGGGTACTTCCACTCGACGCAGTACATCCGGCATCACTCCGTGCCGTTCTACACGCCGGAGCCCGACGTCATCCACGAGGTGATCGGGCACGCGAACGCGCTCGCCAACTCCCGGTACGCCGCCCTCTACCGCCTGGCGGGCCAGGCCGCACGGCGCGTCGAAGGGGAGGAGGCGCTGGAGTTCGTGTCGAAGGTGTTCTGGTTCACGATGGAGTTCGGGGTCATGCGGGAGGCTGGCGAGCTCAAGGCGTACGGGGCTGGGATCTTGTCGTCGTACGGGGAGATCGAGGAGTTCCGCGGCATGGACATCAGGCCGCTGAATCTGTCCGCCATGGGCACGACGCAGTACGACATCACGAAATATCAGGATGTGTTGTTCCGGGCCGAGTCGGTCCAGCACCTGGAGGATGTCGTCGGCGATTTCTGGGCCACCTGTGACGACGATTCCATCGCAAAGTTGGTCGCCGCTCGCGTCTTCTGACGCATCGGATTGCTTGATCGCCGAATCAAGCTCACCGCACTGGTTGCTCGTCGGCGTGGCTGATCACCAGGGGGTGATTGCCGGGGTGGTCGCTGCCGGTGCCGGTGTCGCTCGTCTGTGGCGGGTGCGGGGTGTGCGTTTCTGGGTGACGAGCTTTTGCGGCGCTGTCGTGGCGGGTCTGCGGGCTTTGCGCGTGTAGGTCTACCGGGACGCTGACTTGATCTTGACTCCGGGCAGGACCTAGCGGTAGGTCGTGAAATGTCGTGATAATGCTCGGATGATCGCGCTTGGGGTGAGGGCGATGTCACGACTGGCCATCGTCCTTGCCCTGCTCCTGCCGTTGGTGTCGATGCCTCGTCTCGTGCCCACGACGATCCGCGCCGCGGAGCCCGCCGTGCTGGACGTGACCACGTCGTACGAGGTGCGCCGGTCGCAGCGGCGGCGGTTGGAGCAGCGCCCGCGCGAGGCGAGCCTACCCCCGATCCCCGCCGGCAAGATCACCGAAAGGCTCGACCGTTACCTGCGGGGACGCTCTGGGCCGGTCGCGGCCATGGTCAAGGAACTGCAGACCGGGCGGGTCTACCGTTATCACCCCCGCGAGCGGTTGATCACGGCGAGCACCGCCAAGGTCCAGATCCTCATGGCGCTGCTGCTCGACACTCCGTGGAAGCAGCTGCCCGCGGCCGTCAGGCACGACGCCGACCTGATGATCCGCTACAGCGACAACCACGCCGCGGACCGGCTGTGGTTGAGCATCGGCGGGGCGGCCGGGTTCACCAGGGCGGGGAAGAAGCTGGGGCTGAGGCATACGCAGGGCGTACCGGGGGAATGCGTCGATCTGTATTGCTGGGCAATCACCAGAACGTCCGTGGAGGACCAGATCCGCCTCATGCAGGCGTTGGTGTCCGGTAAGAGCCCTCTGAGGGCCGAGGACCGTGAGAAGGTGCTCGACCTCATGGGCCGGGTCGTCGACGGGCAGGACTGGGGGATCAGCGCCGCGACGTGCAAGGGCGAGCGCGCGGCGTTGAAGAACGGCTGGCTCAGGCGCGTCTCGGACAAGCGCTGGGCCATGATCAGCGTGGGGCTGATCAGGGGCGACGGCCGCGACTACGCCGTTGCCGTGCTCACCGAGGGTAGCCCGGAGGTGGGCCAGGGCATCGAGACCGTCGAAGGCGTCGCCGAGCGCATCATGCGGGATTTCCGGAGATGCTCGGAGTGACGAGCCGGTAGCCCACGCCGCGTACGGTCTGGATGAGCTGGTCGTCCTCGTCGCCCAGCCGCGCGCGCAGCCGTTTGACGTGCACCGCGATCGTGTTCGTCGACGTGGTCGCCGTGGCGTTCCACACGTGACGCATGATCTGCTCGCGGGTGACCGTACGGTCGGCGTTGCGCATCAGATACTGCAGCAGCTCGAACTCCCGCAGAGGCAGGTGCACGGTACGTCCGCCCACGCGCACCTGGTAGGCCTGTACGTCCAGCTCGACCCCGCCCACCGCCAGCACCTTGCGCGACTCGGGGGAGGCCGCCTGGATGAACGGCAGCAGTTCGGGCACCCGGTAGGGCCTGGCCACGCAGGCGGCCGCGCCTGCCGCGAGAGCGCGTACGGCCTGCTCGGCGTGGCCCTCCCCGACGCCGAGCAGCACGGGCACGGCCCGCGCGAGGCGTACCGCGCGGACGAAGTCCACGGCGTCGATGACCGGCAGCGTGGCAGCGACGAGCACGACGTCGGGCTGCAGGGCACCTGCCTGCAGCAGCCCCTGAGCGCCGTCGGGCGCGCCCGTGACGGCCACGCCCTCACGTTCGAGGGCGGCGGCCAGGGCGTCCACGACGGAGCCGTCAGGATCGGCGATAAGTAGTACGGGTTTGGTCCTCGTGTCCCCGTTCATCGTGGGTGCCGTCTGCTGTCGGGTCATCAACCGAAGCGTCCCGTGATGTAGTCCTCGGTGGCCTTCTGGGACGGGTTGGTGAACATGCGGGACGTTTCGTCCATCTCGATGACCTTGCCGGGCTTGCCCTGCTCGGCAAGGTTGAAGAAGGCGGTCCTGTCGCTGACCCTGGCGGCCTGCTGCATGTTGTGGGTGACGATGACGATGGTGTACTCGTCCTTCAGCTTGGCCATCAGGTCTTCGATGGCCAGCGTCGAGATGGGGTCGAGCGCCGAGCAGGGCTCGTCCATCAGCAGCACCTGCGGTTTGACGGCGATGGCCCGCGCGATGCAGAGCCGCTGCTGCTGCCCGCCGGACAGTCCCGCGCCGGGTTTGCTCAGGCGGTCCTTGACCTCGTTCCAGAGGTTGGCGCCCTTGAGCGACTCCTCCACGGTGTCGTCGAGCTGCGCCTTGCTGACGCGGCCGTTGAGCCGGAGGCCGGCGGCGACGTTGTCGTAGATCGACATCGTGGGGAACGGGTTGGGGCGCTGGAAGACCATGCCGATCATCCGGCGTACGGTAACGGGCTCGATGTTGTTGCTGTAGAGGTCGTCGCCGTCGAGCAGGACCTTGCCCTCGACGCGAGCGCCGGGGATCACTTCGTGCATCCGGTTGAGCGTGCGCAGGAACGTCGACTTGCCGCACCCGGACGGGCCGATGAACGCGGTGATCGAGCGCGGTTCGATGGTCATCGACACGTCCTCGATCGCTTTGTGCGACCCGTAGTACGCATCGAGGCCCGAGACCTGAATCTGCTTGGACATATCTGCGGTTACCCCCTATCAGCGCCTGGCGGGTGAACGCCACCAGGCGATCAGACGCGCCACCAGGTTGAGCAGCATGACGATCAGGATGAGTGTGAGCGCGCCGGTCCACGCCCGGTCGATAGCGGTGTCGTTGGGACGCGCCGCCTGGTCGAAGACGTAGAGAGGCAGGCCCATCTGCGGTCCGGTGAACGGGTCGTTGTTGATGGAGTCGGTGAAGAACACCGTCAGGAGCAGCGGCGCCGTCTCGCCCGCGACCCTGGCGACGGCCAGCATGACGCCCGTCACGATGCCGGTGAACGCAGTCGGCAGCACGACCTTGAGGATCGTGCGCCACTTGGCCACGCCCAGCGCGTACGACGCCTCGCGCAGGTCGTCGGGCACCAGTCGGAGCATTTCCTCGGCCGATCTGACCACGGTCGGCATCATGAGGATCGACAGCGCCATCGCGCCGGCGAAGCCGGAGTAGGGCATGCCGAGGAACAGGATCCAGAAGGCCAGCACGAACAGGCCGGCGACCACCGAGGGGATGCCGGTCATGACGTCGACGAAGAAGCTGATGGCCCGGCTCAGGCGGCCGCCGTTGCCGTACTCGACGAGGTAGATCGCGGTGAGCAGCCCGATGGGGACGGAGATGAGAGAGGAGAGCAGGACCTGTTCCAGGGTGCCGATGATGGCGTGGTAGGCGCCGCCGCCCACGTCGCGCGCGCCGATGCCGCGCATCGAATGGGTGAGGAACGTCAGGTCGAAGCGCGCCAGGCCGTTGCTGATCACCAGCCAGAGCACGGACACGAGCGGCACCACGGCCAGCGCGAACGCCAGATAGACCAGCCCCTGGACGATGCGGTCCTTGATCCGGCGGCCGGTCGAGATGTGCTGGATGGTGGTCATGTGTCGGCCTTCATGAGCTCTTTGCGCCGGTTGATGATCATGCGGGCGGCTATGTTGACGAGCAGGGTGATGATGAACAACACCAGGCCGGAGGCGATGAGCGCGCCGCGGCCGATGTCGCCGGCCTCGCCGAACCCGTTGGCGATGTTGGCGGCGATGCTGTTGCCCTGCGGGGTGAGGATCTGCAGGCTGATGCCGAACGTCGCCGGGAAGATCAGCGCGACCGCGATCGTCTCGCCCATCGCCCGGCCGAGGCCGAGCATCGCGGCACTGACCACGCCGGGGCGGCCGAACGGCAGCACCGCCATGCGGATCATCTCCCAGCGGGTCGCGCCGAGGGCCAGCGCGGCCTCTTCGTTCATCTTGGGGACCTGCAGGAACACCTCGCGGGAGATGGCCGCGATGATCGGCAGGATCATGATCGCGAGTACGATGCCACCGGCGAGCATGGTCTTGCCGCCGATGGCGCCCTCACCGGCGAACAGGGGGAACCAGCCGAGGTGGTCGTTGAGCCACTGCGACGGCTCCCTGAGCAGCGGCACCAGGAAGGCCACGCCCCACAGGCCGTAGATCACGCTGGGCACCGCGGCGAGCAGGTCGATGAGGTAGCCGAGCGGTCCGGCCAGGCGGCGCGGCGCGTAGTGGGAGATGAACAGCGCCACGCCCACCGCGATGGGCGTGGCGATGACGAGTGCGAGTGCCGAGCTGAGCACGGTGCCGAACGCCAGCGCGCCGATGCCGAACACCTGGCTGCTGTTCGGGTCCCACGTCAGTTCGGTGAGGAAGTTGCCCTTGTTGGCCTGCAGCGCCGGGATCGCCTCGCTGATGAGGAAGACGGCGATGGCCGCCATGATCCCCAGCATGACGATGCCGGCTCCGGTGGACAGGTAGCGGAAGGGCCCTTCACCATGGCTGCGCCGAGAGGCGGACCGGCTCGTGGCCGGTCCGCCTTCACGGGTTTCCGTTTCCGTTTCGGTGGTCATGAGCTGTTAGGAGATCGCCTCGACAGCGGTGCGGACCTTGGTGAGCAGCTCACCCGACAACGGGGCGTAGCCCAGTTCCTTCAGCGACGCCTGGCCCTCGTCGCTGGCGGTGTAGGTGAGGAACTCCTTGACCAGCTTCGACTCCTCGGCCGACAGGCCCTTCTCGCAGGTGATCTCGTACGTCACCAGGACGATCGGGTAGGCGCCCGGCGTCTTGGTGGCGTAGTCGATCGACAGGGCGAGGTCGTTGCCGGTGCCCTTGACCTCGGCGGTCTCGACGGTCTTGGCCGCGCTCTCGGGAGTCAGCTCGACGAACTCGCCGGAGCCGTTGGCGACCTTGGCCTTCTGGAGCTCGGAGTTGTCGGCGTACGACATCTCGACGTAGCTGATCGCGCCCTCGGTGTCCTTGACCGAGGAGGCGATGCCGTCGGAGCCCTTGGCGCCCTGGCCCTTCGCCTCGGCGGGCCATGCCTTGGCGGCCTCGTACGGCCAGTCGGCGGTGGCCTCGAGGAACTTGGTGAAGTTGTCGCTGGTGCCCGACTCGTCGGCCCGGTGGAAGGCCTGGATCGGCGTGGACGGCAGTGTGGCGCCGGGGTTGTCGGCCTTGATGGCCGGGTCGTCCCACTTGGTGATCTTGCTGTTGAAGATGCCGCCGAGCGTCTTGGGGGACAGTTGCACCCCTTCGACGCCGGGCAGGTTGTACACGACCGCGACGGGGCCGGTCACCATGGGGATGTTGATGGCCTTGCCGGTCTTGCACCGGGCGTCGGCCTTGGCGGGCTCGTCGTCCTTCAGAGCCGAGTCGGAACCTGCCAGCGCGACCGTGCCCTGGATAAACGCCTGGATGCCCGCACCCGAGCCGCTGGGCTGGTAGTTGATGCTCACCCCGGAGTTCTTGGCCTGGAAGTCCTTCTTCCACTGGTCGATCGCGTTGGCCTGGGCAGAGGAGCCCGCGGCGTTGATCGTGCCGCTCAGACCGCTGTCTGCCGCGGCCTCGGTGGCGGCGGTGGCGCCGGTGGCCCCGGTGTTGTTGTCTGTGCCGCACGCAGCGAGCGAGAGCGCGCCGACGAAGGCGACGGCGGCGAGCCGGCCTGCATACTTCACGGTTGGGTTCCTCCCACTTGGTCCTCAGTCGCCATGAAGCTATGCAGCGAAGGTGACTCAGACCCCTAACGAGGGTGAACGTTCGGTGAACGCACCAGGTCACCCTCATGATGGGAGCTATGACTTATCGCGTATGCCTCGTGTGCATGGGCAACATCTGCCGCTCGCCGATGGCGGAGGTGGTGCTGCGCCGGACGCTCGCCGAGCGCGGGCTGGGCGACCGGGTCACCGTCGAGAGCGCCGGGACCGGTCGGTGGCACGTGGGCGATCCCATGGACGAGCGGGCGCTCGACATCCTGGCCCGGCACGGTTACGACGGCTCGTCACACCGGGCCCGGCAGTTCGCGAGCGACTGGTTCGCCCGGTATGACCTTGTTTTGGCCATGGATCGGGACAACCTGTCCAATCTACGGCGGGTGGCTCCGTACGAGGTGGAGGTGCGGCTGTTCCGGTCGTTCGACCCTTCCGCGCCGGAGGGGGCGGAGGTGCCGGATCCTTACTACGGGGGCCCCGAGGGGTTCGAGGAGGTGCTGTCACTGGTCAAGGCGGCATCCGAGGGCGTGGCCAAGCACATAGCCGATGAGATTGACTGACGACCTCGGCTCGTCGCACGGCCGGCGGCTCCACCGTGGCGTGCTGGACGACGGGCGCGAGGTGTTCGTGAAGAGCGGCCGGGGTCACGCCGAGCTCTTCGCCTCCGAGGCCGCCGGGCTGCGCTGGCTGGGCGAGGCGATCGAGGTGCCCGAGGTGATCGAGGCCGGGCCCGACCGGCTCGTATTGTCATGGATACGGCAGGAGCCGCCCGGCGCCGCGGCGGCCGAGCGTTTCGGTCGCGCGCTGGCCCGGCTGCACCGCGAGGGGGCGGACGGTTTCGGCGCGCCCTGGCCGGGGTTCATCGCCGAGTTGCCGATGGACAACGCGCCCGCCGCCGACTGGCCGTCCTTCTACGCCTCGCGGCGCGTGGTTCCGTTCCTGGAGGGGGCCGGGCTTCCGGCGCGGGAGGCGTCCCTGGTCGAACGGGCGGCGGACCGGTTCGCCGAGGTGGCGGGTCCGGCCGAGCCGCCCGCGCGCATCCACGGTGATCTGTGGAGCGGCAACGTGTTGTGGTCGGGCGGGTCCGGCGTGCTGATCGATCCGGCCGCCCACGGCGGGCACAGGGAGAGCGATCTGGCGATGCTCGCTCTGTTCGGGCTGCCCTACCTCGACCGGGTGCTGGGCGCCTACCGCGAGGAGTGGCCGCTCGCGGAGGGGTGGCGGGAGCGGGTGCCGCTGCACCAGTTGCATCCGCTGCTCGTGCACGTGGTGTTGTTCGGGGCCGGCTACCGGGAGGCCCTGATGGACGCGGTGCGGAGGGTGCTGGCTCTCTAGTGGGGTGACCACTTAGGTTCACCGGGTCGGGAACACGCCGTACGGCTTGCACAGGTTTCGCTGGGTTGTCCTCCACTGTCGTATCGGCATGCACGATCGCGACAGGAGGGAGGACCTGCATGGCCGAGCCTGTGCGGGCGCGGCGGTTGTCCGATCATGAAGGGCAGACCCTGCAGCGGCTGGTCCGGCGTGGCAGGCATGATTCGATCCGGGTCCGGAGAGCGTTGATCATCATGGCCTCGGCCAGCGGGACGCCGGTTGCGGCGATCGCGCAGTTGGTGGCGGCCGACGAGGACACCGTGCGTGATGTGATCCATGCCTTCAACGACCGGGGGTTGCCTGCGCTGGACCCTAACTGGGCGGGTGGCCGTCCCCGCCGCATCACTAGCGACGATGAGGACTTCATCGTCGCGACGGCCACGACTCGCCCAGAGAAGCTGGGCCGTCCCTTCACCTGCTGGAGCATCCGCAAATTGGCCAGTTACCTGGCCGACAACCCCATCCGGAGCGTGGCGGTCGGGCGTGAGCGGCTGCGGCAGTACTTACGCGCGCACAAGATCTCTTTTCAGCGCACCCGGACCTGGAAGGAGTCGACCGATCCTGACCGCGATGCCAAGCTGGACCGGATCGAGGACGTCACCACCTGCTTCCCGCAGCGGTGCTTCGCCTTCGACCAGTTCGGGCCGCTGTCGATCCGGCCTCAGCCCGGCTCCGGCTGGGCGCAGCAGGGCCAGCCGGCCACCTACACGCGCACCCACGGCGTGCGCTACTTCCACGGCTGCTACAGCCTGGGCGATGACCAGCTATGGGGCGTCAACCGGGAACGCAAGAGCGGCGCCAACACACTCGCCGCGCTCAAGACGATCAGGTCGGCCCGCCCCGACGGCGCGCCGATCTACGTCATCCTGGACAACCTGTCGGCCAACAAGACCCCCGCCATCCGCCTCTGGGCCGCCAAGAACAAGGTCGACCTGTGCTTCACACCGACCAGCGCCTCGTGGGCCAACCCGATCGAGGCGCAGTTCGGGCCGCTGCGCACCTTCGTGATGAGCAACTCCGACCATCCCAACCACACTGTGCAGACCCGCAAACTCCAGGCCTACCTCCGCTGGCGCAACGCCAACGCCCGCCACCCCGATGTCCTGGCCGCCCAACGCCGCGAACGTGCCCGCATCCGCAGCGAGAAACAACGCCGCTGGGGACGACCGGCCACCCGAGCAGCATGATCACCCGACCCGGCCAACGTTCGCGGCCACCCCCTATGCGTGCTGGAGGGCCGGGCGGCGGCCCCGCGTGGCCCAGCGCCACAGCCATTCCAGCGGACCGAACCGGTAACGGCGCAGCCACAGCGTGGAAAACAGCCACTGCGCGGCGAGGACCCCGATCACGACGGCCAGGAGCACGGGCTGGGTCCAGTCCTGCGGGCGGCCGTGCAGGTGCGCCATGGCCAGCACCAGAATCGAAGCGGTGAGGTAGTTCGTCAGCGCCATCTTCCCCAGCGGCGCAAAGAGTGCGTGCAGCGCCGCCCGCAGCGGCGTCCTGAGCAGGAGTAGCAGCACGCACACGTATACCCCGCCGATCAACATACCGGCGACCGCCGTCATGACCCCGGCGGCCCTGCCGTCGGGATTGTTCATCTGCAGGACGATTTGCAGCGCCAGCGTCGGTGCCGCGGCCACCGCGAGCAGCACCCCCGTGATGACCGGTCCCTTCGCGGACTGCTCGATCCGGTCGATCACGCCATATCTGACCAGGGCAGCGCCCGCCAGCAGCAGGCCGGGGGCGAGCAGGTAGCCGTTGGTGAGGAACAGGGACGCCACAAGGACCACAACGGCGAGGACCGCGACCGCCCACCGCGGCAGCCAGGTCGACGGCAGCAGGAACACCAGCCCGGAGGCCGCGTAGATGGCGAGCACGTCACCCGGCCAGATCAGGAACATGTGCAGGAGGCCGATCACGAGCAGCACGAGCAGCCTGCGCACCAGGAGCAGCCGCGGACTCGCCGTACGGCCCTCGGCCGACTCCAGCAGCAGCGCGAACCCCACGCCGAACAGAACGGCAAAGACGGGGAAGAACCGATGATCAACGACGTACCCCATCCAGTCGCTCGCCCCGGGCGGCACGATCTTGCCGCTGATGTTGGAAATCGGCCCAACATTAGCCAGCAAGATCCCACAGAGCGCGAATCCGCGGATCACATCAAGCGCGTCGATACGCCGTCTTCTCTCTGACATGAAGCCCAATTCTGCGGAGCCGTGCCCAACAGCGGCATGGGCCGAAAGTGCCGTGCAGCCGTCCAAGATCGTACTTTCGGCCGGTTGCTCCCGCGAACGCCCGGCCACCCAAGCAACGTGACCACGACCCGGCCAACGTTTGTGGTCACCCCACTAGCCGTTCCTGCGCCGGCGGTAGGCGCGCTGCTGGCAGGCGCGTGAGCAGTAGACGCGGGGCCGGCCGGACGGAGCCGGCTCCAACGGGCCGCCGCATTCCCCGCACGTTTCGTCACGCATTTCCTCACGCCGGCGGATGAGGACTTCGACACCGTCGAGCAGCCGGCGCAGGCCGAAGTCGAAGGAGTCCTCCAAGTCGTCCCAGCCGCCCGCGGCCCACAGGCCGGAGATCGCCGGATAGTGGTCGAGGCGTTCCCAGAGCCCGTCGCGCGAGCCCCACCATTCCTGCTCCGACACCCCGCTGCGCCGCTCCTCCCGCTGGGTCTCCACGAGGACCAGCGCCTCCCCGTCGACGAACCGGCCGAGCATGCCCACGACGGCGATGACCTCCGACGGGCGCAGCGCCGTGCCGGTCAGCGTGCCCAGCATGTAGTCGTAATGCGCGACGCCGTTGGGGCCGGGCACGTGGCGGGGCCCGCGCACCTCGGCCAACCACGGGTGCCGCTTGCGGATCTCCCACGCGTGCCTGGCCACGGCCTCCAGACGGGCCCGCCAGCCTCCCGTCCCAGGGGGGTGCGGATGCTCGCCGAGCACGTCGTCGAGCATCAGGTCGACGAGCTGGTCGCGGCCGGGCACGTGGCGGTAGAGCGACATGGTCGTGAAGCCGAGCCGGTCGGCGACCTTGCGCATCGACAGGCCCGACAGCCCCTCGGCGTCGGCGAGCTCGACGGCGGCGCGCACGATCCTGGGCAGGCTCAGGCCCTGTCGCGGCTCGGGGTCGCCGGTCCGCCACAGCAGCTCGACCGCGTGGTCGGGGTCGTCCGCCCTGCCCCTCGCCATGTGCGCCCTCCTTGTTTATGGTGTACTACTACGTGTACGGCATAAACAGCAAAGGTGGTCCGAATGTTCCAGTTCCACGTGGCGCCGTCCGGCGACGACTCCTGGCCGGGATCCGCCGAACGCCCCTTCGCCACCCTCGATCGCGCCAGGGCCGCGGCCCGCGAGAGCGAGGGTGACGCCGTCGTCCACCTTAGGGGCGGCGTTCACACGCTCGCGCGGCCGTTCGAGCTCACCGAGGCCGACGCCGGGACCGTCTACCAGGCGTACGGCTACGGCACCCCCGCGCAGGAGGAGCCCGTGATCAGCGGCGGCCGGGCGATCACCGGGTGGCGGGAGCGCGACGGCGTCTGGGCGGCCGAGGTCGGCGACCTGGAGACCCGCCAGCTCTACGTCGACGGGCGCCGCGCCGAGCGGGCCGCCGTCCCAGGGCTGCCCGGCGAGGCCCGCGCGACCGCCACCGGCTACGTGACCGACGTGCCGCTCGGGTGGCGCGGCCCCGCGGGCGTCGAGTTCGTCTTCCGGGGCGTCTACCCCTGGACGGAGGCCCGCTGCGGGGTCGCGGACGTCTCCCTCGACGGGGACGCCACGGTGATCACCATGGCGCAGCCCGCCTTCGGGTGGGCGCGCGAGCTGTACAACTCCACGTGGGAGGGGCAGTCGTCGAGCGGTCCCGGCCTGCCGACCCGCGTCGAGAACGACGCCGCCTTCCTGGCCGAGCCGGGGACCTTCGTGCTCGACCGGTCGCGTCCGGGGCGGCACGTGCTGTTGTACCTGCCGCTTCCAGGGGAGCACCCATCCCGTACGCGGGTCGTCGCGCCCGTCCTCGAACGCCTGGTGAGCGTCACGGGGGCGCGCGACGTGGCGTTCAAGGGCCTGGTGTTCGCCGAGGCGACCTGGTTGCGCCCGAGCGCCGCGGAAGGGTTCCTGCACTACCACGGCACCGGCTTCTACGAGGGTGGCGGCACCGAGACGGCCGTCATCGGGGAAGGGGCGTCCGTGACGTATCCCGCCGCTTACGTCACGATCCCTGCCTGCGTCGCCCTCGACGCCACCGAGAACGTGCAGATCGAGGGATGCCGCTTCACCCGGCTCGGCGCGTCCGGGCTGGGCGTCACCGGGGGCGCCGGTCCGGCGGTGCGCGGCTGCGCGTTCGACACGCTGTCGGGTGCCGGCATCGAGGTCTCCGGCAGCCACGCGACCTCGATCGAGGACAACCGGGTGCACCACATCGGGCTCGAGTTCAGCGGCGCGCCGGGCATCTCCGTGGCGGGCACGCGTGACTGCGTCGTCGCGCACAACGAGATCACCCACGTGCCCCACTGCGGGATCGTCGTGGGGCCAGGGCAGGGCGCCCGGATCCTGCGCAACCTCACGGCCGGCACCATGGAGGTGCTGGCGGACGGGGGCGGCGTCTACCTGTCGGGGCCGCAAGGCGACTCTCCGGACAACCAGGCGCTCGTCCAGGGGAACGTCATCGAGGACACGCGCACGCCGTACAACTTCGGGCTCTACACCGACTACGGGGCCTCGTGGGTGACGGTGGAGGGCAACGTCGTCCTGCGGGCCGACAACACGGCCGTGCTCCACGTGGGACCGCCGCTGGAGAACGCGGTCTACCGGGGGAACTTCTGGGACCAGGATCCGCTCGGACACGACAATCCGCCCAGCGGGGTCATATATGAGGGAAATGTGACGTATAAGGATGAACGGGAGCTTAACGCCGCAACCGCCGGCATCCGTGCCGAAGCCGGGCCTAGGCGTTGAGCCTGCGGACGACCTCGTCGTGGAGGGTGCCGTTGGTGCAGACCAGGCTGCCGCCCTCCAGGCCCTTCACGCCGGCCACGTCGGTCCACACGCCGCCGGCCTCCTCGACGATCACGGTGAGCGCCGCCATGTCCCACGGTGACAGCTCGGGCTCCGCGGACACGTCCACCGAGCCCTCCGCGACCATCATGTGCGACCAGAAGTCGCCGTACGCCCTTGTACGCCAGCAGGCGCGGCCGAGATCGACGAAGTTGTCGAGCCGGCCCGTCTTCTCCCAGCCGCTGAAGCTGGAATAGGAGAACGACGCGTCATCCAGGGTCGAGACCGACGACACGGTCATCCTGGACGCCTTGGTCAGGCTCTTGCCGGTCCACGCCCCGCCCTCGGTGGCCGCCCACCAGCGTCTGCCGAGCGCGGGGGCCGACACGAGGCCGACGACGACCTCGCCGTACTCCATGAGCGCGATCAGCGTCGCCCACACGGGCACGCCGCGCACGTAGTTCTTCGTGCCGTCGATGGGGTCGATGATCCACGACCGGGCGCCCCACCCGGTCTTGCCGAACTCCTCTCCCACGACGGCGTCGCGGGGCCTGGCACGGCGCAGCGTGCCCCTGATGGCCTCCTCCACCGCGCGGTCGGCGTCGCTGACCGGAGTCAGATCTGGCTTGGTGTCGACCTTCAGGTCGACCGCCTTGAACCGCCGCATGGTCATGTCATCGGCGGCGTCCGCCATGACATGCGCGAGGCGAAGATCATCGTTATAACCCTGCACGATCGCCCACGCTACCCTGAGTCGGATACCGAACATCAGTCACCAACGTCTCTTTTCTGGTAACCGGTATCCCTTTTCCCTGTCAGCAGTAAGTACGTCATGTCGAGAGATGTCACTGATCTTCCCTGGCGATCCGCACCATTTGCCCACCCTTTGACGGCGGGAAAGACTCACAGGTCGTCGGGAGCACCGTCGCGGCTGGACAGGAGGCGGCGGAGCGACTCCAGGCGTGCGGGGTCGGCGTTGCCGGCGGCCACCCAGGCGTCGAGCGCGCAGCCATCGCCCAGGTGGGTGCAGCCCTTCGGGCACTCGACCGTGCCCTCCACCAGGTCGGGGAACGCGGCCAGCACCGTCTCCACCGACACGTGGGCCAGCCCGAAGCTGCGCACCCCTGGGGTGTCGATGATCCAGCCGCCCTCGGGCAGCTCCAGGGCGACGGCCGAGCTGGAGGTGTGGCGGCCGCGGCCCGTGACCGCGTTGACCTGGGAGACGGCTCGGTTGGCGTCGGGGACCAGGGCGTTGACCAGGGTGGACTTGCCGACCCCCGAATGGCCGACCATGACGCTGATGCGCCCGGTCAGATGGTCGCGCAGCTCGTCGAGAGAGCCGCCCTTGCGCACGACCACGTGCTCGACGCCCAGCGGTTCGTACAGGGCGACCAGGCTGCCGGGCGGGGCGAGGTCGGACTTGGTGAGGCAGAGCAGCGCGTCGATCTCGGCGTCGAACGCGGCCACCAGCATGCGGTCGATCATGCGGGGACGGGGCGGGGGGTCGGCCAGGGCGGTCACGATGACGAGCTGCTCGGCGTTGGCGACGACCGGGCGCTCGATGCCGTCGGAGTCGTCGGTGTCGTCGGCCGAGCGGCGCAACATCGAACTGCGCGGCTCCACGCGTACGACCCTCGCCAGGGTGTCGGGACGGCCGGAGACGTCGCCGACCAGGGCGACCCGGTCGCCCACGACGATGCCCTTGCGGCCGAGCTCGCGGGCCTTCATGGCGACCACCAGGCGACGCTGGGCCTGCTGCCGGCGTTTGGCGGCCGACCCCTTCGGGCGTTCCGGCTCGACCAGCACGGTGTAGCGGCCCCGGTCGACGGCGACCACGAAACCTCCGACGGCGTCCTCGTGCGCAGGACGGATCCGGGTGCGCGGCCGTGACCCTTTGCCCGGCCTGACCCGTACGTCGTCCTCGTCGTACTCCCGCTTTCTCAGCGGTCCGCTCCCATACGCTCGCTTCCCCTCTGTGGTCGGTGACAGGGTGCTCCGTGACGCGGGCCGGGTGCGGCAGGGCGGTGCGGGCAGCGCGCGGTCACGTGCCGCCCGTTTCCGACGTGCCCGGGGCTTCCCCCGCGAAACCAGCGGCGGGCAGAGGCCGGATCGCCGGTCTCACCGCAGATCCAGCATCGCCGTCCACATCTGGACGAAGTCCGGCAGGGTCTTGGCGGTCGTCGCGATGTTCTCCACCCGCACGCCGCGGACCGCGAGCCCGATCACCGCTCCCGCGGTGGCCATGCGGTGGTCGTCGTAGCTGTGGAAGGTGCCGCCGCGCAGTGGGCGCGGGCGGATGACCAGGCCGTCCTCCGTCTCCTCCGCGTCGCCGCCGAGGCGGTTGATCTCGGCGGCCAGCGCGGCCAGGCGGTCGGTCTCGTGGCCGCGCAGGTGGCTCACGCCCCGGATGCGGCTCGGGGTGCTCGCGAGCGCGGCCAGCGCGGCGATCGTCGGGGTCAGCTCGCCCACCTCGTGCAGGTCGGCGTCGATGCCGGTGATCTGGCCCGTGCCCGTGACGGCCAGACCGGCCGTGCGCGTGACGGTGGCGCCCATGGAGGTGAGCAGGCCCCGCAGGGCGTCGCCGGGCTGGGTGGTCTCGGCGGGCCACGAAGGGACGGTGACCGTGCCGCCCGTGACGAGCGCGGCGGCCAGGAACGGCGCCGCGTTGGACAGGTCGGGCTCCACCGTGACGTCTCGCGCGGCGATCGGGCCGGGCTCGACGCGCCACACGTCGCGCTCGCCGTCGTCCACCGAGACGCCGGCCGCCCTGAGCATCTGCACCGTCATCTCGATGTGCGGCTGCGAGGGCACCGGCGGGCCCTCGTGGCGGATGGTGACGCCCTTGTCGAAGCGCGCGGCGGCCAGCAGCAGCCCCGAGACGAACTGCGACGAACCCGACGCGTCGAGCGTCACCTCGCCGCCCGTGACGGGTCCTTCGATCGCGAACGGCAGCGCGTCGTTGTCGACCCGGGCCCCCAGCGCGCGCAGCGCGTCGAGAATGGGCCCCATCGGGCGCCTGCGGGCGTGGGGGTCGCCGTCGAAGTGGACCGGGCCGTCCGCCAGGGCGGCCATCGGCGGGACGAAGCGCATGACCGTGCCCGCCAGGCCCGCGTCGATGCGCACGCCGCCGCGGACCGGGCCGGGCGTCACGTGCCAGTCGACCCCCGCGGCGCTCTCGCCGCCCGCCACCATCGTCGTGCCGAGCGCCCGCAGCGCGGCCACCATCAGGTCGGCGTCGCGGCTGCGCAGCGCACCGCGCACCACGCCGGAACCGTCGGCGAGCGCGGCGAGCAGCAGTGCGCGGTTGGTCACAGACTTGGAGCCGGGCAGCGAGACGGTGGAGCTGACGGGAGTGGTCGCCGTCGGTGCGGGCCAGAGCGGAGCGGGCATGGTCAAAGAGTACTGGGAGTGGCGGGACGCGGTCGAAGTCCAGCGCGCCGCCTCGAGCTGGGCCAGCCGGGCGGGCACACGGGAGCGGGAAGGACATGGCAGTGTGGTGTCATGTGCGGTAGATACGCCTCGGCGCGCAAGAAGCACGAACTGCTCGAGGAGTTCCAGGTCGAGCAGGACGGCGACCCTGACAAGGAGCTCGGCGCCGACTACAACGTGGCGCCGACCAAGAACGTCTACGCCGTCCTGAGCCGCGTCCCCGACCAGGCGCAGCGGGCGGTCCGCCAGCTCAGGGTCCTCAAGTGGGGCCTCGTCCCCGCCTGGGCGAAGGACCCGTCGATCGGCTCGCGGCTGATCAACGCCAGGGCCGAGACGCTGGCGGAGAAGCCGTCCTACCGCCGGGCGTTCGCCAAGCGCAGATGCCTGCTGCCGGCCGACGGCTATTTCGAGTGGATGCCGGTCGAGGGCGAGAAGAAGAAGCAGCCGTACTTCATTCATCCCGCGGACGGCGGGGTGCTGGCCATGGCCGGCCTGTACGAGTTCTGGAAGGACCCGTCGCGCGGCGACGACGACCCGCTCAAGTGGCTGGTCAGCTGTACCGTCATCACGACCGACGCCGAGGACGACCTGGGCCGCATCCACGACAGGATGCCCATGATGATCGAGCGCGACCGCTGGGCCGAATGGCTCGATCCCGGGCTCACCGACACGGGGCGCGCCTCGGAGCTGCTGGTGCCCGCCAAGCCTGGGCGGCTCACGGCGTACGCCGTCTCCACGGATGTGAACAACGTCAGGAACAATGGCCCCCACCTCATCGAACGGCTGCCCGAGGCGGACGAGCCGGCACTGTTCTGAAGGTGTAAGAGGCGCAGCAAGTGGGCATTCGGTGAGGAAAGCGATGCAACCGTTCACTCGGTGTCACCGCCACATAGATCCCCATTGATTGCGCCGGGCGGGGACATCCGGGGAGTCCCGGCCGCGGGCTGCCCTCATCCACCCGGAGGTGCGGATTCGTGGACGTCACGACCGCTCGTGAGCGGCTGAAAGACATGCTCGCCGAACTGGACCGCTCGATCAGGGTCCTCAAAGGCGACCCCGTCGCGGTGCGCGAATACTCGGCGGCCGACGCGGGCTCCGACCTGACCGACACCGACAGCGCGCAGGCCATGCTGACCGTGGCCACGGCGCAGCGCCGCGCGGTCGTGGAGGCGATCGAGCGCATCGACGAAGGCGTGTACGGCAGGTGCGTCGACTGCGGCAAGCCCGTGCCCGAGGGCCGGCTGGAGGCCCGCCCCGATGCCGCGCGGTGCGTGCAGTGCCAGGCGAAGCGGGAGCGCCGCCGCTGAGCGTGCCCTGACCGGGTCAGGAGCCGCCGGCCACGAAGAACGGCGGCTCGTACGCCCAGCGGGACGTTCAGCGCTTGCGGGCGCTGGCGACCAGGTGGATGCCGACGGTGTCGTCGTCGTCGGGATGGGCCTCAAGCTCGGTGCGCACGAGATAGGACAGGGCGCGCGCGTCGGACGAGAGCACGTGGTCCACCGTGGACGGCGACAACACCGTACGCGGGCGCATCCACTCCACCTCCAGACCGGTGCCCGCCAGCAACTCGCGCAACTGCCCGCTGCTGAAGCAGCGGGTGATGCTGCCGTCGGGCCACGGCACGAGCATGACCTCGCCGGTCTGGCGAAGATGCTGCCACTGGCCCTGCTCGGCCAGGATCGCCATGCCCAGCACGAGCGAGTCGACGCACACCAGCGCCCGCCCGCCGGGACGCAGCACTCTGGCCACGTCGCTCATCGCCGACTCGGCCATCAGCTCGACCGACATCGCGCGCTCCTCCGCGAGCACGGCGTCCACGCTCTCGTCGGGCAGGAACGACAGGTCGTCCGCGCGTACGTGACGGACGCGGTCGGCGTCGCGCAATCGGGACTGCGCGTCCACCGTGCGGCGGAAGTCGAGCACCTCGATCACCCGGTGCCCGGCCCTGGCCGCCTGGCCGGACCACCGGCCGCGGCCGCCGGACAGGTCGAGGATCACGGAGGGCTGGCTGGGAAGCCATCGGTTCAGTTGCTCGGCGGCGACGGCGCGATAGAAGGTCCAGTACGGCCCGAGCGTCCCTGAGCCGTTCAGTTCCTCGGCCGGAATGGGCAGCACACGCGACTCCTGGGTTACGGAAAAAGGGCTACCAGCCGGTACGTTATGACGTTCCCCGCACCGGGTCCTTCGTACCTTCTATCTTGCGGGAACAGACAAGGACGCGGGGGTGTTGCGACGAGCATGCTCACATTGCTCAGCCCCCGACCCGCTGACCGGAAGTTCACGGGCCAGCGGGTATCCTCCCCTGAGTACGGTGTTCCGCCACAGTCGGCCACCGGTGATCTTAGGGGGGTGGGTCCGGTGCCCGCGACAGGCGCGGAGACGCTGGAGCAGCGAAGCGAGCGATTCGAGCGCGACGTCATGCCGTATCTCGAACAGCTCTACTCCGCCGCGCTCCGGATGACCCGGAATCCCGCGGACGCGGAGGACCTGCTGCAGGAGACCTTCGCCAAGGCGTTCGCGTCGTTCCACCAGTTCCAGCAGGGCACCAACCTCAAGGCGTGGCTCTACCGGATCCTCACCAACACCTTCATCAACAGCTACCGCAAGAAGCAGCGGGAGCCGAAGCAGTCGGGCGCGGAGGAGATCGAGGACTGGCAACTCGCGCGGGCGGAGTCCCACACATCGAGCGGGCTGAAGTCGGCCGAGGTGGAGGCGCTCGACCACCTGCCCGACGGCGACATCAAGGAGGCTCTGGCGGCACTGCCGGAGGAGTTCAGGATCGCCGTCTACCTGGCCGATGTCGAGGGCTTCCCCTACAAGGAGATCGCCGACATCATGGGCACTCCGATCGGCACCGTGATGTCGAGGCTGCACAGGGGACGCAGGCAGTTGCGGGGCCTCCTTGAGGACTATGCTCGCGAGCGTGGCCTGGTCCCGGCGGAGGGATCGAAATGAGCTGTGGCAATCCGCACGACACCGACTGCCGCGAGGTGCTCGACAAGGTCTACGCCTATCTCGACGGCGAGCTGACCGAGAGCGACATTGCCGGCATCCGCGTGCACCTCGACGAGTGCAGTCCGTGCCTGCAGGAATATGATCTGGACAAAGCGGTGAAAGCGCTCGTGCACAAGCACTGCGGCTGCGATCCGGTCCCGGCCGACCTGCGTTCCAAGGTCCTGGCCCGCATCGCGCAAGTGAGGTCGGAGCTGGCCGACTAGGATCGACCGCATGCGCGTGTTGGTCACCGGGGGTGCCGGGTTCATCGGTTCGAATCTCGTCGATCGCCTGCTGGCCGACGGGCACGAGGTCGACGTGGTCGACGACCTGTCCTCAGGGCGCCGGGGCAACCTGGCGCAGGCGGCCCAGAGCGAGCGGTTCCGGCTGCACGAGTTCGACGTGCGCGACCCCGCGCTCATCGGGCTGGTCGCCGACCTGCAACCCGAGGTCATCTGCCACCTCGCCGCGCAGATCAGCGTACGCAAGAGCGTCGCCGACCCGGTGCACGACGCCTCCGTCAACGTCGCGGGCACGGCGTCCGTGCTGGCCGCGGCGCACGAGGGGCGCACCCGTAAGGTCGTCTTCGCCTCGTCGGTGGCGGTCTACGGCAGGCCGGCGACGATTCCCGTGCCGGGTGACGCGCCCACCGACCCGCGCTCCCCTTACGCGGCCTCCAAACTGAGCGGCGAGACCTACCTCGCCACGTTCCGGGCCCTTTACGGCCTCGAATACACCACGCTGGTGCTCTCCAACGTCTACGGCCCGCGCCAGTCGCCCGAGGGCGAGGCCGGCGTGGTCGCCATCTTCACCGAGGCGCTGCTGTCGGGCACGCCCACGGTCCTCTACGGCGACGGCACCCAGACTCGCGACTACGTCTACGTCGACGACGTGGCCGACGGCTTCGTCAGGGCGTGCGGCGCCGAGGGCAACGGCCGCAGGTTCAACCTCGGCACCGGCATCCAGACCAGCGACCGCCGGCTGCACTCGCTCATCGCCGACGCGGCGGGCGCCCAGGACAAGCCGGGGTTCGCGCAGCCGCGCCTGGGTGACCTGCCGGCGATGGCGGTCGACCCCGTGCCGGCCTACGACGGGCTCCGCTGGCAGCCGCGCACCGACCTGTCGACCGGTGTGAAGAAGACCGTGGAGTGGGCCGCCGCGCATCGCGTCTCGTAGTTGCTTGATTACGCTTTGCTTGCTATTTCACACTCGGGCGGTGCGACCACGTCCTCTTCTGTAGCGTGAAACTCCACAAGCCGACCGTGGAGGCATGCGTATGTTGAAGGCTATGGTCGCCCGGCTGTTCATGGCCGCCGTGCTGGCCGCTCCGATGGTCATGGTGATCGGGGGATCGGTTCCACCAGGGGTCTCCTGGACCTGACCGCCGTGGGGGGCCGCAATGCGTGATCTGCCGTGGCCCGCAAGGGCCTATCTGGTCGCTGTGATCGGGGTGGCGGCCGCTCTCATCGTTCGCGGCGTCGTGGTCTCCGGTGCCCCCGTGGCTCCGGAGAACCTCGACATTCTGCTCGTGCTCGCGCTGCTGTTCCTGGTGTGCGAGTCGATGCCCACGTTGCTCAACGTGGAGCAGTTCGCCGTCTCGGTGAGCTTCTCGGCCTCGCTGGCCGCCGTGGTGCTGCTCGGCCCCGAGGGGGCGGCGCTGGTGGGCCTGACCGCGGTCGTCAGCGTGCGGCCGGGCCTGCCGTGGATCAAACGATTGTTCAACGGCGCGCAGTTCGCGATCTGCGGCTTCGCGGCCGGTTGGGTCTACGTCGCGCTCGACGGGCAGGTCGGCGTGCCCCAGGTCAACGCGTTCGACGACCTGATCGGCCCCTACGTCGCGGCCACCGCGGTCTTCGTGCCGCTCAACATCGTTCTCACCCTCACCGTGATCGCGCTGGCCACGGGGTCGCGCGCCACCGAGGTGCCGATGCGCGGCATGGTGCAGTTCCTGCTGTCCTATTTGGGCTATGGCACGTTCGGGCTGCTGGTGGCGGGGCTCTGGGCCACCGTGGCGTCGATCTCGGCGGTGCTGGTGCTGGTGCCGCTCTTCGTGGCGCGGTGGGCGTTCGGCCAATATCACGCCCAGCAGCGCTCCTACGACGCCACCATCGCCGCGCTCTGCCAGGCCGTGGAGACGAAGGACTATTACACGCGCGGCCACTGCACGCGGGTCTCGCACGCCTCCTCCATGATCGCGCAGGAGATCGGCATGGGGGTCGAGCGGGTGCGGGCGATCCGCTACGCCGGCATGCTGCACGACGTGGGCAAGCTCGGCGTGCCCACCAAGGTGCTGCAGAAGGACGGGCCGCTGACCGAGGAGGAGTTCGCCGCGATCCAGCTGCACCCCATGAGGGGGCTGGAGATCGTACGCGGCATCGGGTTCCTCGACGAGGCCTACGCCGGCATCATGCACCACCACGAGCGCCACGACGGCACCGGCTATCCGATGGGCCTGGCCGGTGACGAGATCCCCGAGTTCGCCAAGGTCATCGCGGTGGCCGACGCGTTCGACTCGATGACCTCCGACCGCTCCTACCGCGGCGCGCGGCCGGTGCCGGTGGCCGTGGAAGAGCTGCGCAAGTGCGCCGGCACCCATTTCGACCCGGTCATGGTGGCGGCCTTCATCCGGGCGCTGGAGCGCGAGCCGTGGCAGTCGCCGCCCCGCGTCGACCCGCCTCCTCCCGAGGCCGCCGAGTCCCCGATCAAGGACCACGACGACCCGACCATGCCCATCGAGGTCGTGACGGGTCAATGATCACCACAGCGCGTCCACGGCGGCGGGCCGAGCGGTCCGTGGGCACGGTCCTGCGCCGGCTCGACTCGGGGCAGCTCCTGCTCATCTGCGCGGCCGGGCTGGTCGCGGTGGCGGGCGTCGGCTACACCGCCGCCGCCGGGCTCGACCGCCCGGAGATCGCGGTCGCGTTCGGCGCGCTGATCGCGGTCGGCGAGCTGGCCAGGCTCACCATGCCGGGCAACAGGGAGGTCGCGCCCATCGGGGCCGCCGCGGCGCTCGGCTACACGTTGCTGCTCGACCTCAGCCAGCATCCACTGCGCCACCCCGCGCTGCAGGTGGTCGCCGTGATCGCGGTCGGCATGATCGCGGGAGCGCTGCCGCACCTGGCCGTCGGTCGTCCGCCGCGCCTCGACGCGATGGCCAGGCGGCTGCTCATCGGCGCGTTGCCGGCGTTCGTGTTCCGGCCTCTCGCCGACCCTCTCTACGAGCTGACCAAGCCGCCGACCAGCACATGGTGGCCCGCGCTCGCGGCCATGGCCACGCTCATCGCGATCACCTTGCTCATCGACGTGCTCATCGCGGCACTGCTGAGGGCGGAGCAGGTGCGCACGGCGTTCCGGGTGGCGGTGCGCGACGAGATCAACATGGCGTTCCCGCTGGGCGCCGCCGTGGGGTCGTCGGGTGTGCTGCTCGCGCTGGCCACGCACAGCATGGACCTGGTGGCGCTGCTGGTGTTCGCCGCGCCGCTGCTGGTCACCCAGGTGGCCTTCAGGAAATACGCCGGCATCCGCGCGACCTATCTGCAGACCGTACGCGCCCTGTCCCGGGTGACGGAGGTGGGCGGCTACGTCGAGCCCGGCCACTCGCGCCGGGTGAGCCGGCTGGCCGTGGCCATCGGCAGGGAGCTGGGCATGGCCGAGCCCGAGCTGCTGGAGCTGGAATACGCGGCGCTGATGCACGACATCGGCCAGCTGTCGTTGCGCGATCCTATTCCCGGCGGCGCGACCGTGCTCACCGAGCCCGAGCAGGCCCGCCGCATCGCCGAGCTGGGTGCCGAGGTGATCAGGCAGACGGGCGTGCTCGACCGCGTGGCGGAAGTGGTCAGGCGGCAGTGCGACCCGATCACCGAGGATCCGCCGCTGTCGAGCCGCATCATCAAGGTCGCCAACGCCTACGACGACCTGGTGGGGCCTTCGACCGACCGCGACCGTGCCGGGGCCGCGCTGGAACGCGTCCGGCAGTCGCCCGGCGGCTCCTACGACCCTCACGCGATCGAGGCGCTCGGGCGCGTGATCGACCGCGGCCGCGTCTGAGCTGTTGTCGGCCCGACGCATTCAGCGGCCCGCGGAGCGCTCCTCATTGTGGGGTTCCTACAGATCGTGCTGGCCGCTTCGGTGGTTTCGAGGGAAAGGGGTCAAGCAGGCGGCGGCCATAGGGTGGTCGGCGTGCTTACTGAGACGCTCGGACCCGTTCTGGTCGCCAACCGAGGTGAGATCGCGCGGCGGATCATCCGCACGGTCAAACGGATGGGCCTGCGTGCCGTCGCCGTGCACTCGGAGGCCGACGCCGACCTGCCCTTCGTCCGCGAGGCCGACGAGGCGGTGCTGATCGGCCCCGCCAACCCCGCGCAGAGTTACCTCGACGCAGGCAAGGTGCTGGAGGCGGCCCGCGCGACGGGCGCGCGGTCCGTGCACCCGGGCTACGGCTTCCTCGCCGAGAACGCCGCATTCGCCAGGGCCGTGATCGAGGCGGGCATGGTGTGGATCGGGCCCGCGCCCGAGGCGATCGACAGGATGGGCGACAAGATCAACGCCAGGAACCTCATGGAGGCCGCGGGCGTCCCGGTCGCCGCTGGCACCCGCGAGCCGGTCACCGACCTGTCGCTGGCGCTGCGGGCCGCCGAGTCCATCGGCTACCCGGTCATGGTCAAGACCGCGGGCGGCGGCGGTGGCATCGGCATGAGCGTGGCCTACGACGACGAGGGCCTGGGCAAGGCATACGACCAGGCGGCCAGGGCGGCGGCGAGGTTCGCCGGGAGCGCGGGCGACGCGCTCGACGGGCCGGCCGTGCTGCTAGAGCGCTACATCGAGCGGGCCCGTCACGTCGAGGTGCAGATCCTCGGCCTGCCCGACGGCCGGGTCGTGGCGCTGGGCGAGCGCGACTGCTCGGTGCAGCGCCGCCACCAGAAGGTCGTCGAGGAGTCGCCGTCCCCCGGCATCACGCCGGAGCTGCGCGAGCGCATGCTGGCCGCCGCCGTGCGGGTCGGCGAGGCCGTCGGCTATGCCGGCGCGGGCACGGTCGAGTGCCTGGTCGACGCCGACCGCCAAGACTTCGTGTTCCTGGAGATGAACACCAGGCTGCAGGTCGAGCACCCGGTCACCGAGCTGGTCACCGGCGTCGACCTGGTCGAGCTGCAACTGCGCGTCGCGGCGGGCGAGAGCCCCGAGGTGCCGGCCGAGCCGGCCGGGCACGCGATCGAGTTCCGCGTCTACGCGGAGGACCCGAAGCGGTTCTTCCCTGGCCCCGGCACGATCACGACGTGGGAGGAGCCGGTCGCCGACGGCGTGCGCGTCGACTCCGGCTACGAGTCGGGCAACACGGTCACCCCGTTCTACGACCCGCTGATGGCCAAACTCTGCGTACGCGGAGAGAGCCGCGCCGACGCGCTGGAGAAAGGCCGCAAGGCGGTCGCGGCGTTCACCGTAGAGGGACCCAAGAACAATCTGCCATTCTGTGCGGAGCTGCTGGAGAACGCGGAGTTCGTCGCCGGCGACTACGACACCGGTCTGGTCGCGCGCATGCGCGCCTAGGCCGCGGACATTATCGGATCAGGGAAAGAGGGGAGTCGCGGTGGCTGAGGTACGCGCCGAGATGGTGGCCAACGTGTGGAAGGTCGTCGTCCGCGAGGGCGACACCGTCTCCGAGGGGGACACGCTGGTCATCCTCGAGTCGATGAAGATGGAGATCCCGGTGCTCGCCGAGGACGACGGCACGGTGGCCCAGCTCAAGGTGGCCGAGGGCGATGTGATCCAGGAAGGCGACCTGATCGCCGTCATCGACGACTAGCGACGTTCGCTCGCGGCCAGGAACCGGACGCGGTCGACGACGACGCGCTCGATTGTGCCCTTGCCCACGACGGCGTGCTCGTCGTGGGCCTCGAAGGCGAAGGTCAGGCGCCGGCCGTCGACCCGGGTCAGCTCGACGCCGACGCGGACGCGGGTGCCGAGCGGGCTGGCGGCCACGTGCTCCAGCTCGACCCGGGTGCCGACGGATGTCTGGCCCGGCGCGAGGTGCCGCTCGACGGCGCGCACGGTCGCGGCCTCGGCCAGCGCGAGCAGCCGGGGCGTGGCCAGCACGGGCACGTCTCCGCTGCCCACGCTCTTGGCGGTGTCGTCCATCTCGACCACGAGGAGCGACTGGGCACGAAGACCGGGAGCGAGCGTCATGGGATCAGCCTAGCGATCCGGTTGTTGAGTTCCGGGAAACGCGGACAAGTCCCGGCGTCAGGCCGCAGGATAGAGTTTGTACGGCTTGAGGCATTTGAGTGGCATGTGGGACAGGTGAGTCGTACACTCTCTGAGTTCCGTGACCACTGTGTTACCTTACCGCGATAAAAGTTCGCTTTGTTGGAGACTCGCGGGGTGGGAGAGGTTACCGGAGTAGGGGGATAACGGGGGCGTCATGGTGGCACAAGGGACGACGCTGGCGGGGCGGTATCGACTGGATACCCGCATCGGCGCCGGCGGCATGGGCGAAGTGTGGCGGGGCGAGGACATCGTCCTGGCCCGCACGGTCGCCGTCAAAGTGCTGCTGCCAGGCCGCATGGAAGACCCCGGGTTCGTCGCTCGCTTCCAGGGGGAGGCGCGGGCGATGGCCACGATCAACCACTCCGGCGTGGTCGACGTCTACGACTACGGCGTCAGCGGCGACACCGTCTACCTGGTGATGAAGTTCGTCGACGGCGAACCGCTCGACCGCTTACTGTCCAGGCTGGGCCGCATCGCGCCCCAGCAGGCCATGGAGCTGATCGCGCAGGCCGCCTCGGCGTTGCAGGCCGTGCACGACCAGGGCATCGTGCACCGCGACGTCAAGCCGGGCAACCTGCTCGTGCAACGCGACGGCACGCTGGTGCTGACCGACTTCGGCATCGCCAGGTCCGATCTGGCCAACCGGCTCACCGACGCCGGCATGGTGCTCGGCACGGCCGCCTACTGCGCGCCCGAGCAGGCCGAGGGCGCGCCTGTCACGCCCGCGGTCGACGTCTACGCGCTCGGCGTGGTCGCGTACGAGTGCCTGATGGGGCAGCGGCCGTTCGACGGCGACAGCGCGGTCACGATCGCGCTCAAGCACATCCGCGAGGCCCCGCCGCCGCTGCCCGCCGAGATCCCCCCGGTGGTGCGCACGCTGGTCGAGGTCGCGCTGTCGAAGGAGCCGGGCAGGCGCTACCCGTCGGCCAAGGCCATGAGCGAAGCTGCCCGCGCGGCCGCCAGCGGTCAGGCCTCTCCGGTGCCCGAGCCGGTTCAGGCGCCCCCCGCGGAGCCGGCGGCTCCGCCGATGGAGGCGTACCAGACGGGTGCGCACCAGCAGGTGGACACAAGCGTGTCCGAGCGCCGCGGGGGCAGCCGGCGGGCGGCGAAGGCGCCGCGCAGGACCGGCCTGATCACGGGCATCGCGGTCGCGGTGGTGCTCGGCGCGGGCGCGGGCGCCGTCGCCCTGACCGGCATGACCCCCGGCGAGCCGCAGATCACCGAGACCGCCGAGCCGAAGAACGACACCTCGCCCATCGACCCGCCTCCCAAGACGAGAACCGCCAGACCGCCCGAGCCGGAGCCGACGACCGAGGAGCCGAAGCCCACCATCACGCGGCCGCGGCCGTCCGAGACGAGGCCGACAAGGGAGCCGACCAGGACGCCCACCCC
>NZ_SMJZ01000011.1 GCF_004348345.1 Nonomuraea longispora | reverse complement strand
CCCCGGTCGGATCCCGATCGTGGCGGCCACGCTCGTCGCCGCCGCCGCGGCGCTCGCCCTCGTCGCGATGATCGCCCTGAACACCCAGGGGGAGACCTGGGAGCGTTACAAGACCAGCTCTGCCGCGCCGCTCACGTTCGACTACCCCGGCGACTGGACCGTGCGCACCCATCAGGACCTGTTCGCGGTGGCCTCGCCGCACGCCACCGAGTTCGAGCGGCTGTTCGTCGCCGGCCCCGCCGCCGACTGGTCGACGGTCTCCGAGATCGTCGCCGACGAGCCCGACAGCGCCGCGGGCCTGTACGTGCAGGTTTCCGACACGCTCGACGCCGGCGGTACCTCCGAGCAGATGAAGGCCAAGATGGACGCCCTGCTGCCCGGCCAGGTCGACGTCGGCAGGCCCGTGCCGGACCAGGCGGGCAACAGGCCGGCGACCCGCTTCGACGGCGCGCTGCGCGACCCGGTCACCGGCACCAGGCTCGGCTTCGTCAGCTACGTGATCGACCGCGAGCCGAAGACCATGCTCGTCATGTACTTCTGCGCCAAGGCCACCTGTGACGACGCCACCCAGGCGCGCATCCGGCAGAGCGTCCACGTGTCCTGACCCGCTCGTCTGTCTCATTATTCGGGATACTTTGACGAAGCATGCCGGATCTGTATGTATATTTTGCGCCTTGAACCGGTAGAAGCAGGAGATCTTTCATGCATGCATTCCCCCGGGTGTTGTTCGACGAGGCCCACAGCGAGTCGTGGACCGTCCGGCGCGAGGTGGCCGAGGCCATCAACCCGGCTCACCCCGACGACAACAGCTACGCCCGCGCGGCAGGCCTCCTGCGGCACCTGGGGTACGCGGTCGCGGCGCACACGTCCGGGGCGCTCCGCCCCGAGGTGCTGGCCGAGCAGGACGTCCTCGTCATCGCGCACCCGTCGGGGGAGCGGTGGGAACGGACCACCGGCCAGGGAAGTCCCGTCTTCACCACCGAGGAGCTTGACGCCGTGTGCTCCTTCGTCGCGGCGGGCGGCGGCCTGGTGGTGCTCGCCGAGGAGGAGCAGGACAAGTACGGCAACAACCTCGGCGCGCTGCTCGCGCGGTTCGGCGTGGGCGTCGAGCACACCACCGTGCGCGACCCCAAGCACGCGCACAGGGACGTCGCCACGTGGGTTCTCGCCGAGCCCGCCGCGCCCGGCGGGCTGCTGGCCGGTGTCGAGCGCGCCTGCTTCTACCGCTCCGGCACGCTCACCGTGGCCGGCAGCGGCACCCTGGCCGCGACCGCTCAGGACGTTCCCGCCGCGACCGCCGACGGCGGGGCGTCGCAGGCGGGTGCGACCGTGCTGTTCGCGACGTCGGACGACGCCGACCCGGCGGGCGCGCCGCTGGCCCTGGCGCTCAGGTACGGCGAGGGCCGGGTCGCCGTGTTCGCCGACTCCGACCTGTTCGGCGACGACTCCATCGACGACCACGACCACCGGACGCTCTGGGGGAACGTCGTCACCTGGGCCGCCCGCGTCGCGGAGCCGGGCGCGGACGGCTCCGAGCGGGACGAGACCCGGGAGGGGAAGGCGGCGGCCTTCGGCCGGCTGAAGGGGGCGGTCGAGGAGCTGAGGCCGTTGCAGGTCAAGGACGGCTCGGTGCCGGAGGAGTCGAAGGACAGGGCCCGCGAGCTGGTCGGGGCGATCGCGGAGTGCGTAGGCGAAATTTCGCCATATTTCCCCCATGACGCCTTCTACCTCCAAGCCGTCCAGGACGACCTGGCCAAGTGGGCCGCGCAGGGACTCGGCGTGCCCGACTTCCTCGACTCGCTCGACCTGTTCCACCCCGACACCCAGCGCGAGGACGGCCTCGAGCACGTCGTGGTCTTTCCCATGTACACCCAGAACGGCAACCCGGACCGCAACCTCGAAGCCGTCTGGATCCGTACGATCTGGCCCGGCTGGCTGGCCGGTCTGGAGGCGGACGGCTACGACAATCCGATGTTCGTGCCGATCGCGTTCGAGGACTTCACCTCCGGCTACGACACGCACTCCGCCGTGCTGTTCCCCGAGACGGTCGCCGTGCGCTCCGCGCCCGAGCGCTTCACCTGGGGCGGCATCTTCGCCGACCGGGAGGCCGCCAGGTTCCGGCGGGTGTCCAGGGCCGCGACCGAGATCCTCCGGCTCGACCTGCCGCCCGACGCCGCCAGGCTGCTGGAGTCGCAGCGGCTCGCGCAGGACACGTTCGTGTTGTGGGACCTGGTGCACGACCGTACCCACAGCCACGGCGACCTGCCGTTCGACCCGTTCATGATCAAGCAGCGGATGCCGTACTGGCTGTACGCGCTGGAGGAGCTGCGCTGCGACCTGACCGCGTTCGGCGAGGCGGTGAAGCTGGAGGCGCGTGGCGTCCCGTACGCCCGGTACGTGCGGCTCGCGATCCTGTTCGACCGGCTGTTCCGGTTCCCGGTCACCGGCCGGCGGGTGCGGAACTACGACGGGCTCGGCGGGCAGTTGTTCTTCGCCTACCTGCACCGCAACGACATCGTGCGGTGGACGGACAACCGGCTCACCATCGACTGGGAGCGGGTGACCGACGGCGTGGCCGACCTGCGGGGCGAGGTCGAGAAGCTGTACCGCGACAGCATCGACAGGTCCAAGCTGGCGCACTGGCTGGCGGCGTACGAGCTGGTGAGCGCGTACGTGCCGCCGCATCCGGCATCGACATGGGCCCGAGGGATCCCGGCGCTGCCCGAGGAACAGAAGGCCAAGGTGGACGCGGTGCTGGCGGACGAGTTCCCCCTGAGCATGTTCTACGAGGCGCTCAGCCGTAAGCTGGCCGACGTGGTCGAATCGACTGAAGGGCTCCGAGCATGATCGTTCTGGTGACGGGGGCCGGTGGGCCTACCGGTGAAGCTGTGACCGGATATTTCCGTAAAAATGGGCACACCGTGATCGGCGTTGACAAGCAGGACGTCGACCTGCTCGACCGTGCCGCCGTAGCCGGCCTGGCCGAGCGGATCGACCGCGAGCACGGGCGCGTCGACGGCGTGGTGCACCTGGTCGGTGGATGGCGCGGGAGCGACTCGTTCGCCGAGACCGACCTCGCCGACTGGGACGCGCTGCACGACCTGCTGATCCGTACGCTCCAGCACGTGTCGCTGGCCTTCGAGCCGCTGCTGCGCCGCAGCGGCAACGGCCGCTTCGTGATCGTCTCGGCCAAGGCGGCCCAGCACCCCGAGGCGGGCGGCGCGGCGTACGCCGCGGCCAAGGCGGCGGCGGAGGCCTGGACCTTCTCCCTGGCCGACGCGCTGCGCGACACGTCCAGCGCGGCCACGGTCCTCGTGGTCAAGGCCCTGGTGAACGACGCCATGCGCGCGGCCAGGCCGGACGCGGAATTCGCCGGCTTCACCGACGTGAACGACCTGGCGGCGGCGGTCGGCGGCCTCTACGACCGGCCCGCGCAGGAGATCAACGGCACGCGATGGGACCTGACTTCTTGATTCCCCGGCACGACCCCCAGCTCATCTCGTTCGCCAGCGACAACTACGCCGGCGTGCACCCGGAGATCCTCCAGGCCATCGCCGCGGCCAACGGCGGACACCAGATCTCCTACGGCGACGACGTCTACACCGAGGCCCTGCAGGACATCTTCCGGCGGCACTTCGGCGAGCGCGCCCAGGCCTGGCCGGTGTTCAACGGCACCGCCGCGAACGTCGTCTCCCTGCGGGCCATGACCGCTCACTGGGAGGCGGTCATCTGCGCGGAGAGCGCCCACATCAACACCGACGAGGGCGGCGCCCCCGAGGTCGCCGGCGGCATCAAGCTGCTGACCGTCCCTGCCCCCGACGGCAAGCTCACTCCCGAGCTGATCGACCGGCAGGCGTGGGGGTTCGGCGACGTGCACCGCGCCCAGCCGCGCGTCGTGTCCCTGTCCAACACGACCGAACTCGGCACCGTCTACACCCCCGACGAGATCGCCGCCGTCTGCTCCCACGCCCACGACCTCGGCCTGCTCGTCCACCTCGACGGCTCCCGCCTCACCAACGCCGCCGCCGCGCTCGACGTACCGATGCGGGCGCTCACCACGGACGCCGGCGTCGACGTGCTGTCGTTCGGCGGGACCAAGATCGGCCTGCTGTACGGCGAGGCGGTCGTCGTGCTCAACCCCGACGCGGCGCGGGGCGTCGACTACATCCGCAAGACGTTCATGCAGTTGTCGTCGAAGATGCGGTTCGTGTCGGCCCAGTTCGAGGCGTTGCTGGGCGGTGACCTGTGGTTGCGCAACGCCCGCCAGGCCAACGCGATGGGCCGGCGGCTCGCCGAGGCCGTGCGTCCCATCCCGGGGGTGAGCCTGCCGCGCCCCGTCGAGGCCAACGCCGTGTTCGCCGTCCTGCCGAGGGACGTCGTCGTGCGGCTGCAGAAACGCTTCCGGTTCTACATGTGGAACGAAGCCGTGGGCGAGGTGCGCTGGATGTGCGCCTTCGACACGACGGAAGCGGACGTGGACGCCTTCGCCGCCGCCGTCGCCGAGGAGATGACGACCCCCTCCTCCTGACGGCCGGTGCGGCGGGCCGTGGGTCAGGGCCGCAGGGCGAGGCGGGCGGCCTGCCAGCCGCCCATCCCGTGCACGCCCGGCCCCGGCGGGGTCGAGGAGGAGCAGAGGAACACCCCGGGCAGCGGTGTACGCCAGGGCGCCGGCGACCAGACCGGCCGCCTGACGAACTGGCCCAGACTCGCCAGGCCGCCGCTGAGGTCACCCCCGACCAGGTTGGGATTGGCCGCCTCCAGCGCCGCGGGACCCATGGCGTGACGGGCGAGCACGCGGTCGCGAAAGCCCGGGGCGTACCGTTCGATCTGGGTTTCGACGGCGTCCGTCATGTCGGCCGGCGAGCCGTTGGGGACGTGGCAGTAGGCCCACAGGGTGTGCCCGCCCCGCGAGGGGTCGGCCGCGTACGGCTGGACGAGCAGCACGTACGGGCGCGGCGAGTGCCGCCCGGCGGCCGTCTCCGCCTCGCTGAGCACGATCTCCTCCAGCGTCCCGCCCAGGTGCACCGTGCCGGCGTCCGCCACCGCGGGGTCCCGCCAGGGCACGGGCCCGTCCAGCGCCCAGTCCAGCTTGAACACCCCGGGCCCGTAACGGAAACCGCGCAGGCGGCGCGCGTAGCCGTCGGGAAGGTCGGCCATCGACATGAACTGCCGGGGTGTCACGTCGAGCACGATCGTGGGCGCGTCCAGCTCGGAGAGCCGGCGCACGCGGTGGCCGGTGACCGCCTCCCCGCCCAGGGAGCGCAGCTCGGCCACGAGGGCGTCGGCGAGGACCTGCGACCCGCCCCGCACCACCGGCCAGCCGACCGTGTGGGCCAGGGACGCCAGCATCAGGCCGTAGCCCGCGGTGATGGGCCGGCGCAGGTCGAGCATGGAGTGGGCGGCCATGCCGGCGATCGCCGCACGCCCTTCCGCGGTCCTGAACGCACTCCGGGCGAAGGTCGTCGCGGGCAGCGCCGCCATCGCCCCGAACGCGGCCGCCCGTACGTACGCCGACGGCGGTGCCGTCCACGGCCCGAGCGGTTTGAGCAGCATCTCCGCCAGGGGAAGGCCGCCTCCGGCGGTGGCCCCCACGGTCGCCAGCCACGCGCCCGCGTCGCGCCCGAGCCCTTCGGCGGTGCGGCGGACGTCGCGGTGCACGAGCACGGCGGGACGGTCGTCGAAGGGATGGGCGGCGGCGATCGGCGGCTGGGCGAACTCGACGCCCTGCAGCCGGAGCTCGCGGAAGGCGGGGGAGGCCAGCGTCATGGCCATCACCGTCGCGCCCAGGTCGTGCACCCGGCCGGGGAGCGTCAGCTCGCCGGAGCGCAGCCCGCCGCCGAATCGGCCGGCGGCTTCGAGCAGCAGCACCCTGCGTCCGGCGCGGGCCAGCAGGATGGCGGCGACGAGCCCGTTGGGCCCGGACCCCACGACGACCGCGTCGGGGCTCATGGTGCTATCGGGGGGTCAGGATCGACGGGTAGGGACGCGCGCCGCGCTTCTCGAGCAGGTCCGTCATGAGCTTGATCTCGCCGCTCTGGCTGGAGACGATCTTCTGCGCCATGTTGACCACCTCGGCCCGGGTGGAGAGCTTGAGCAGGCCCTCGGCCATCTCCACGCCCCCCTCGTGGTGACGGATCATCAGCTGCAGGAAGAGCACCTCGGCGTCCTTGCCCTGGGCCCGCCCGAGCTTGGTCAGCTCCTGCGGGCTCGCCATGCCGGGCATCACGCCGGGGGCGGCCTCCTGGGTGGCCTCGCCATGTCCGTGCCCGCGCATCCAGGCCATCGCCGGCTGGTCGGTCGACTGCGTGAGCTCCCACTGCTGCAGCCAGCCCAGGAACATGCCCCGCTGGTTGGCCTGGGTGTTGATGATGTCGAAGGCCAGGCTGTCGATCTCCGCGGCGGGACGCTTGTCCCTGATCTTGAAGGCCATGTCGACGGCCTGCGCGTGATGGGTGGCCATGTCGCGGGCGAAACCGGCCTCAGGGGAGGTGTCGCCGGGGGTGCCACCGCGGCCGAACAGCAGGAACGCCGCCACGGCCAGCACCAGCACGCCGCCGAAGGCGAGAAACGATTTCCGCGCGGGCTTTTCCATGGTCAGTACAGCGTACCCACCTGGGGGAGCGGCCGTGATTCGAGACTTATGAAGCGCTTATTACCCGCATACGCCCGGAGGGCATAGGGTGACCGGAGTTTGGTACGCCGATGGAGGAACGATGGCCAAGGAGAAGGCGCAGGCGAGGCGCGAGCATCTGGAGAAGATGCGGGCCGAGCAGCGGCGCAAACAGCGCCGCTCAGCGCTGCTCATGTGGGGCACCGGAGGTCTCATCATCGTGGTGCTCGTCGGTGTGGTGGGCTTCTACCTCGTCAAACAGGCCCGTGAGACCTCGCTGGACGCGGTGACCAGCGCCCGGTACGAAGGCGGCCAGCACGTGTGGACCAAGGTCTCCTACAAGGAGACGCCGCCGGTGGGCGGCCAGCACCACAACAACTGGCAGCAGTGCGCGATCTACGACAAGCCGATCCACAGCGAGCACGCGGTGCACTCGCTGGAACACGGCGCGATCTGGATCACCTACCGGCCCGACCTGCCCAAGGCGCAGCTCGACGCGCTGACGCAGGTCGCCTCCTCCACGGGTCAGCAGGACTACATGCTGATGAGCCCGTTCCCCGACCTGCCGTCGCCGATCGTCGTCTCGTCGTGGGGCCACCAGCTCAAGCTGACCGACGCCAACGACCCGAAGCTCGGGGCGTTCATCAAGAAATACCAGAACGGGCCCGACACTCCCGAGCTCGGCGCCACCTGCGGCGGTGAGGCCGCCGTCACCACCACGGCCGACCAGGCGCCCCTGCCGCCCGAGCCCACGGGCCAACAGCAGGCGCCGATGGAGACCACCTCGCCGGCGCCCAGCGAGTCCCAGCAGTAACAGGCTCAGGCCAGCACGTCCTCCAGCGGCGTGCACTCCAGCCCGTGCGCCTCCGCGACCGGCCGGCTGGTCAGCCGGCCCTCGTGGGCGCTCAGGCCGAGTGCCAGCGCGGGGTCCTCGCGCATGGCCCTCGGCCAGCCGAGGTCGGCGATGGCCAGCGCGTACGGCAGCGTGACGTTCGTGAGCGCGAACGTCGAGGTGTGCGGCACCGCGCCGGGCATGTTGGCCACGCAGTAGAAGATCGACTCGTGCACCCGGTAGGTGGGCTGCTCGTGCGTGGTCGGGCGGGAGCCGGCGAAGCAGCCGCCCTGGTCGATCGAGATGTCCACCAGCACCGAGCTCGGCTTCATCCGGCTGACCAGGTCGTCGCTCACCAGCGTCGGCGCCTTCGCGCCCGGCACCAGCACGGCGCCGATGACGAGGTCCGCCTCCAGCACCGCGCGCTCGACCTCCAGCGTGTTGGAGGCGAACGTCTGGCAGTGGCCCTGATAGATCAGGTCGGCCTGGCGCAGCTTGTCGATGTTCTTGTCCAGCAGGATCACCTCGGCCTGCATGCCGAGGGCGACGGCCGCGGCGTTCATGCCGGACACCCCGGCCCCGAGCACGACGACGTGTGCCGCCCGCACGCCGGGGACGCCGCCCATCAGCACGCCCCTGCCGCCCTCCGAGCGCATGAGGTGGTAGGCGCCGACCTGTGGCGCCAGCCGTCCGGCGACCTCCGACATCGGTGCGAGCAGGGGCAGCGCGCCGCCCGGCGTCTGCACGGTCTCGTAGGCGACCGCGGTGCAGCCCGACTCGAGCAGGGCCCGCGTGCACGCCTCGTTCGCGGCCAGATGCAGGTACGTGAACAGCACCTGGCCCTTGCGCAGGCGGTGGTACTCCTCCGGCATCGGCTCCTTGACCTTCATGACCAGGCCGGCCGCGGACCAGAGCTCGTCGGCGTCGGGGATCAGCACGGCGCCGGCCGCGGCGAAGTCGGCGTCGGGGATGGACGAGCCGGCGCCCGCGTCGCGTTCGACGTAGACCTCGTGGCCGTGACGCACCAGTTCGTGTACGCCCGCGGGTGTCAGGGCCACTCGATATTCGCTGTTCTTGACCTCTCGGGGTACACCGACCTTCATCTGACAATCCTTTTCGTCAAGATGGTGTTTTACCCTCATTCTTCCTTCTATAGCGGTGAGAAGTGGGGATTGTTCGGCTGATTACCTGCGTGCCGCTCGTCCTCGATAAGCTGCCCGGCATCCCGAACGTCAGGATGAGGTCGCCACCGATGGACACACCCGAAGAGCCGCCACCCGCGGACCCGGGAGAGCCGCAGGCCAGCAGGCTCACCACCATCGTGCTGATCGTCTCGCTCGTCCTCGTCGTGCTGGTGGCCGGCGTGCTCGGCACGGTCGCGGTCCTGATGACCCGCAGCCCCGACACCCCGCTGTTAGGCGGCGCGCCGCCCACGCGGCTGTCCGTGCCGATCCACTTCGCCCCCGTCAGGGAGACCAAACCCGCGCCCTGCCCCGGTGACCCCGCCGTGCTCGACGCCGAGCGGACCACCTGCTACCTCCTGGAGGACGGCGTCACGGTCGGCGCCGTGCAGAAGATCGAGCCGGTGCGCGAGAAGGACGGCCAATACTCCGTGCGCATCGCGATCGCGCCGGCGTTCAAGGAGCGGCTGGTCCAGCTCATCGACGAGCAGGTGCCCGAGCAGCGGCAGGTCGCCGTCGTGCTGGCCCCGGAGAAGCCCGAGGTGCCCAAGACCGTGCTGGCCGCGCCCATCGTCACGCAGCACATGGACGGCGACAGCATGAGCATCGCGGGATACACCAAGGACGAGGCCGACGTGCTGGTGGCCCGCCTGCTGGGCGGCACGCCGAGCCCGGCGCCGACCGGTCCCGCCTCCAGCGCCCCGGTCCCGACCGGCCCGGCCTCCACCGGTCCCACCTCGACCGGTCCCGCCTCCAGCGGTGTCCCGTCCCAGCCGCCCTCCACCGGCCTTCCGCAGACGACGCAGAGCGGCGGCACCGGCACGACACAGAGCGGCGCCGCGCGCGCCACCGACCGTCGCTACGCGAGCTGCGAGGAGGCCGTGGCCGCCGGCGACGGGCCCTACTACCGGGGCAGGCACGCCGAGTACGCCTGGTACACCGACGTCGACCGCAACGGCGTGGCCTGCAACAGCGCCGACCTCCGCTAGGCGAACAGCAGTTCCAGCCCGTCGATGGCGAAGTAGGCCAGGAAGACCAGCGAGACGATCCAGAGCAGCAACGGAATCTCCGAGAAGCGGCCCCTGGCCGCCTTGATGAGGGTGTAGACGATCACTCCGGCACCCACGCCGTTCGTGATCGAATAGGTGAACGGCATCAGCGCGATCGTCAGGAACGCCGGCACGGCGAGGTCGAGGTCTCCCCAGGGCACGTTCCTGCTCTGCGTCATCATCAGCGCCCCGACCAGCACCAGCGCGGGCGCGGCCGCCGCGGCGGGCACCACCGAGGCGAGCGGCGTGAACAGCAGCGTCACCCCGAGCAGCGCCCCGGTCACCACACTGGCCAGGCCGGTCCTCGCGCCCTCGCCGACGCCGGCGGCCGACTCGACGAAGACGGTGTTCGCCGAGGCGCTGACCGAGCCGCCCACCATGCCGGCCACGCCGTCCACGGTCAGGATCCGGCCCAGCCTGGGCACCTGCCCGCGCTCGTCGATCAGCCCCGCCTCGTCGCTGACCCCGATGATCGTGCCCATGGCGTCGAAGAACCCCGACAACACCAGCGTGAACAGCACCACGGTCGCCGTCAGCGCCCCCGCCGTGGCGAAGCCGCCGAACAGGTCGAAGGCGCCGACGAGGGCGAAGTCCGGTGCCGAGACCAGCGACTCGGGCACGCGCGGCGCGACCACGCCCCACGCCCGCGTGGGGATGGTGGCCAGCGAGTTCACCAGGATGGCGAGGACGGCGGTGACGGCGATGCTGATGAGGATCGCGGCCGGGGTCCTGCGGACGTACAGGACGATCATCAGGAGCAGGCCGAAGCAGAACACCGCGACCGGCCAGCCCGCGAGGTGGCCGGTCGCGCCGAGTTGCACGGGCGTGCCCTCGCCCGCCGCCACGAACCCGGCGTCCACCAGGCCGATCAGGGCGATGAACAGCCCGATTCCCACGCTGATGGCGTGCTTGAGCGCGAGCGGGATCGCGTTCATGATCAGGGTACGCAGGCCGGTCACCGCCAGCACGATGATGACCAGGCCTTCCAGCACCACCAGGCCCATGGCCTGCGCCCACGTCATGTGGGGCGCGGCCTGGTAGGCGACCACGGCGTTCAGCCCGAGCCCCGCGGCCAGGCCGAAGGGGGCGTTGCCGACGACGGCCATCAGCAGGGTGGAGACGGCGGCGGCGAGGGCGGTCGACGTGGTCAGATCGGCGATGGAGAGCCGGGCGCCGGTGACGTCCCTGGCACCGGCCAGGATGATGGGGTTGAGCAGGATGATGTAGGCCATGGCCATGAAGGTCGTGACCCCGCCACGCACCTCACGGCCGACGGTCGTCCCCCGCCCGGTGAGCTCGAAGAGCCTGTCGAGCACGCCATCCCCCTCAACGACCAAGGGGGCATGCCCCGGGAGTTACCCGGCGGGGGACGAGATCACGCCTTCTCGTGCCGCCCGTGGCCCACCAGGCCGACGAACTCGTCGAGCCCGATCCTGCCGTCCCCGTCGTTGTCGGCCGACTGGATGAACGCCTCGATCTCGCTCTCGGACACGCCCTGCCCGCCCAGCGCCTCGTTGGCCTGGCGGATCTCGGCGGCGGTCAGCAGGCCGTCGCCGTCGGCGTCGAAACGCTGGAACTCCGCCTCGGCCGCCTCATGTGCGCTTGTCATCAGATACCTCCCCGTTGGTGAACAAGGCGATATCTTCCGGCCTGATCGGAACGCGAGTCAACCGGAGCCCGGTCGCCGCGCGCACCGCCGCCGCGATGGCAGGGGTGGAGGAGAGGGTCGGAGGCTCGCCCGCGCCGCGCAACCCGTACGGCGCCGCAGGGTCTGGATTTTCCAGAATTTTCGTTTGCATGGGCGGCATATCGAGGATGGTGGGGATCAGGTAGTCGGTGAACGACGGGTTCAGCACGAGGCCGTCGCGGACCTGGATCTCCTCCATCAGCGCCAGCCCCAGCCCCTGCGCGGACCCGCCGTGGATCTGGCCCTCCAGCGCCTGCGGGTTCAGCACGCGGCCCACGTCCTGCACGGCCGCCAGCTCGACCACCTTGACCAGGCCCAGCTCCACGTCCACGTCCACGACCGCCCGGTGCACGCACAGCGCGAGCTGCGTGTGCGAGTCGCCCTGGCCCGTGACCGGGTCCATCGGATACGTGGGACGGTGCCGGTATTCGCGCGTCTCCTCGATCGGCCCCGACCTCTCCAGCGCCTCCCGCGCCGGCAGGCCCTCGAACCGTTCCCGTACGGCCTGGCAGGCGGCCCGCACAGCGCCCCCGGTGACGTACGACTGCCGTGAGGCCGACGACGAGCCGGCCGAGCCGACCGCGGTGTCGGCGGTGGCCACGGTGACGTCGGCGACGCCCAGCTCCGTGCGCGCGATCTGGGCCTGGAGCGTCACCAGGCCCTGCCCCACCTCGGCCGCCGCCGTGTGCACGGTGACGTGCGGCTCGCCGCCCACCAGCTCGGCGCGCACCCGGGCCGTGGAGTAGTCGTCGAAGCCCTCGGAGAAGCAGATGTTCTTGATCCCGACGCCGTAGCCGACGCCCCGGCGCACCGCCTCGCTGTGCGTGGTTTGGGAGACGCCGCCCGGCAGCGCCCGCAGGTCCGTCGCGGGCGGCCCCTCCGGCAGCGGCATGGACTCCAGGTCACGCAGCATCCCGGCCAGCGGGGCCGGGGCGTCGATCAGCTGGCCGGTGATGAGGCGCGACCCCTGCGCGACGGCGTTGCGCACCCGGATCTCGACCGGCGACAGGCCGCACGCCTCGGCCAGCCGGTCCATCTGCGACTCGTACGCGTAACACGCCTGCACCGCGCCGAAACCGCGCATCGCGCCGCACGGCGGGTTGTTGGTGTAGACGCCGGTCGCGTCCACGCGGACGTTCGGCACCTCGTACGGCCCCACGCCGAGCGAGGCGGCGTTGCCCACGACAGCGGGGGAGGACGAGCAGTAGGCGCCGCCGTCCAGCAGGATGTCCGCCTTGACGTAGACGAGCCGGCCGTCGCGGGTGGCGCCGTGCTCGTAGCGCATCAGCGCCGGATGGCGGTGCACGTGGCCGAAGAACGACTCCTCGCGACCATAGACGATCTTCACGGGGCGGTTCAGCCGCAGGGCCAGCATGCAGGCGTGCACCTGCATGGACAGGTCCTCGCGCGCGCCGAACGCGCCTCCGACGCCCGACAGCGTCAGGCGTACCTTGTCGTGCGGCAGGCCGAGACAGGGGGCGAGCTGGTCGCGGTCCACGTGCAGCCACTGGGTGGCGATGTACAGGTCGACGCCGCCGTCCTCGGTCGGCACCGCCAGGCCCGACTCGGGGCCGAGGAAGGCCTGGTCCTGCATGCCGACCTCGTACTCGCCGGTGACGACGACCTCCGCCTCGAACGTTTCGCCCCGGCGTACCGGCTGGTGCCGGACGACGTCCCGCGCCTCGCGCGGGTCGGTGACGGCCTCACGCACCTCGTAGTCCACCACGATCGCCGCGGCCGCCCTGCGGGCCGTCTCCGGATGGTCGGCGGCCACCAGCGCCACCGGCTCGCCCTGGTAGCGGACCTGGTCGATGGCCAGCACCGGCTGGTCCCTGCGGTCCAGCCCGAAGAATTTGACGCCCGGCACGTCCTCGTGCGTCAGCACCGTCAGCACCCCGTCGATCTTCAGCGCCGGTCCCACGTCGATCGAGCGGATCCACGCCGACGGGTGCGGGCTGCGCAGCGTCACCCCCCACACCATGCCGTCCAGCCACAGGTCGGAGGCGTAGGCGAACTCGCCGGTCACCTTCAGCACGGCGTCCGGGCGCCGCGCGCTCTCACCCACGCCCTGTCCTGCGGTGATGGTGCTCGCCGTCTCCGTCATCCTCCGAGTAGAGCACCGCCGCCGGTCCCGTCCTATGCGCCCGGCGTCAAATCCCGGTCAGCGGTTGTGCGTACCTCCTTGTATATTCCTCCAAATGCGCATCTCTGACCTGCTGGCCATCGAGGAGCTGCGCCTCACGCTCCTGGCCGGCGACCCTGCCCGCGAGTTCGGCACCGTGCACATCACCGACCTGCCCGAGCCCGGACGGTATCTGAGCGGCGGCGAGCTGGTGTTGTCCGGGCTCATGTGGTGGCACGAGCCGACGGACTCGGCGCGTTTCGTGGCCGCGCTGGCCGAGGCCGGCGTCGCCGCGCTCGGCGCCGGGCAGGCCTGGCTCGGCCACGTGCCGGGCGACCTGGTGGCCGCCTGCGAGACCGCCGGGCTGCCGCTGGTCGAGGTGCCGACCGAGGTGTCCTTCCGTACGCTCGCCGAACTGGTCGTGCCCCGCCTGTCCGGCGACGTCCGCCACGCGCTCGGCAGCCACCGCAGGCTCGTCGCCGCCATGGCCGAGGGCGCGGACCTGCCCGAGCTGTTCCGGCTGACCGCCGCCGAACTGGGCGTCACCGGCGCCGTCGTGTCCGCGTCCGGCGAAGTGATCGTCGGGGCGGCCGGCGACCCGGTACGTCTGGCCACGGCGTACCTGACGGCGCCCCGGCTTCCCGCGCGGGCCGGCGACAGCACGATCTTCGCGGTCGGACGCGGCCCCCGCGCCTCGGGCTGGGCGCTGGCCTGCGACGGTGACCTGCTCGGCAGGGCCGACGTCGGCTACGAGCTGGCCGCCTGCGTGGCGCTCGAACGCAGCCGGATGGAGGAGGGCCGCAGGGTCGAACGCCGCCTGATCGGCCAGCTCGTCGCCGCCGCGCTGACCGAGGCCGACCTACCGGAGCTGAACGCCAGGCTGCGGACGTGCGGCATCGACGCGGCGGAGCCGTACACGGTCGTGAACGCCACCGTGCCGAGCCAGGACACCGCCCCCGGCCCCGCCACTCCCGACGCGCTCGGCCCCGACGCGCTCGGCGGCCAGGTCGTCGAGGAGCTGCTCGGCCGCGAGGCGGTCGCCGCCGTGGGCACGCCCGCGGGTCCAGCCGCGGGTCCGGCCATGAGTGGTGGCGCGGGCTCGGATGGTGCGGTCGCCGTGGTGCCCCTGCGCGGGCGCAGCGCCTCGGAGGTCGCCGACCGGCTGCGCGCCGGCGTACGGGTGCTGTCGGCCCTGCAGGGGACGCGCGTCTGCGTCGGGCTGAGCGGCGCGCTGACCGGCGCCGCCGCCGTCAAGGGCGGGATCGAGGAGGCCGGGCACGCCAGACGCCTGGCCGAGGCCCGCGACGGCGGCGTGGTGACCAGCGACGAGATCTACACGCACGCGCTGCTGCTGGCCACGGTGCCGGCCGACGTGCGCCGCTCGTTCACCGCCCGGCTGCTCGCGCCGCTGCTCGACTACGACCGCACCCACCAGTCGGAGCTGGTAGGCACCCTCCGCGTCTACCTCGACTGCGCCGGATCGTGGAACGCCTGCGCCGAACGGCTGCACGTGCACGTCAACACCGTGCGCTACCGGGTGCGCAGGATCGAGGAGCTGACCGGCAGGGACCTGTCGGCGATGGCGGACCGGGTCGACCTCTTCCTCGCGCTCAGGGACACCGGCACGCCCGGATAGAGGCTCGGTGCCACTGCTCAGTGCCGCCTTTCAGGGCTGCAGCGCCTTGTGCACCGCCGCCTGCTCCTCCGCGAGTCGCCGCTCCCAGCGGGGGTTGCCGAGCGCGCCGCCGAAACCGGCGGCCTCGGTCACGCAGGCCAGCGCCCGGTCCGGCCGCCCCATCATCCGGTGCGTGGACGACAGCCCCACCAGGCAGCGCAGCTTCCCGATCCGGTAGCCGACCAGCGTCATCAGGTCGGAGGCCCGTACGAGGTGCTCCAGCGCCTCCTCCGGCCGGCCCAAGGCGAGGTGCGTCTCGCCCAGCCCCATGCGGGTCTGCGCCTCGTGCGTGAGGTCTCCCACCTCCTGGGCGTCCACCAGGGCCGCGTTGAGCGGCTCGCACGCATCCTCGGGACGCCCGGCGCCGCGGTGGGCGTTGCCCGCCATCATCAGCGCGTAGCGCACCCCCACCCGCGAGCCGATCCTCCTGGCGAGGGCGAGCTGGCGTTCCGCCCACGGGAGCGCCTCCTCGAAGCGTTCGCCCGTGATGTGCACGACGGCGAGGTTGCCCATCGCGCGCTGCTCGGCGAAGGCGTCGCCGAGCCGCCTGGCGATCGCCAGCGACGCCAGCAGGTGGGCGACGGACTCGTCGGTGCGCCCGGTCACGCGCAGGGCGTTGGCGATGTAGTCGTGGGCGACCTGCGCGCTCGCCTCGTCGCCGAGCCGTTCGCTGAGCCGCAGGGCCTTCGTGTTCAGCTCGTGCATCGTCGTCATGTCGTAGGTCCGCTGCTGGTGCCAGGCGAGTCCGAACGCGAGGTTGATCCCCAGCCTGGCGATCGCCTCGTCGGGGGAGCCCATGGCCTGGGCGGCCGCGGCGACCAGGACGGGCTCCTCCTCGTGCAGCCACGCCTTGGCCTCCTCGACGCCGGAGACCTGGTGGGGGACCGCGTCCACGGGGGCGGCGGTCTGCACGCGGTGCGGGTCGATGACGCTGCTCGCAAGCCGCGCTGAGGCCGCGTAGTAGGAGAACACGCGGATGAGCGCGTCCCTGGCGCCGTCCGGCCGCAACTCGCCCGCGAAGAGCCGGACGAGGTCGTGCAGCTGGTAGCGGCCCTGGCCGGCGCGGTCGAGCAGGTGGGCGTCGACCAGCCGCTCCAGCCCCGGCTCCGCCTCGGCGGGCGGCACGCCGAGCAGCGCGCCCGCCACCTCGGCGGTCGCCTCGGGCACGTGCAGCAGGCCGAGCAGCGCGAGGATGCGCGCGGCCTGCCGGTCGACGGCCCGGCGGCCGCGTTCGAGCGCAGTGTGGCCGGCCGCGAGGCTGGAACGCACCGCCAGGTCGCCCACGGCGAGCTCGTGCAGCCGCCGCCGCTCGTCGCTCAGCCGGGCGGTCAGCGTCGCCACGGTCCAGTCGGTACGGCCGGCGAGCCGCGCCCCCGCGATCTTCAAGGCGAGCGGCAGACCGTCGCACAACCGCACCAGGCTCGCCGTCTGCCCCGCGTCCTCCGTCACCCGGCCCGCGCCGGCGAGCCCGGCCAGCATCGTGGCCGACTCCGCGTGCGACATCCGGTCCAGCTCCAGCTGGAAGAAGTCATCGCCCCAGGTCATGGTCTCGCGGCTGGTCACCAACAGCGAGGTGCCGAACGGCGTGGACAACAGCGGCCGGATCTGCCCCAGGTCCGCGGCGTCGTCGAGCAGCGCCAGCACCCTCCGGCCGTGCAGGCGGCTGCGCCACACGGCGGCCGCCTCGTCGAGGTCGGAGGGCACGGCGTGGGGAGGCACGCCGAGCGCGCGCAGGAACCGCCCAAGCACCTCCAGCGCGCTGAGCGCGGGCAGCTCGGGCGTGGCGCCCCGGCAGTTGACGTAGAGCTGGCCGTCGGGGAAACGCTCCTCCACCCGGTGGGCGACCTGCACGGCCAGGGCCGACTTGCCCACGCCGGGCGGCCCCGTGATGATCACCAGTGGGCCGGGCGGCGCGTCGTCACCGGGAGCCAGCCGCTCCCGCAGCAGGACGACCTCGTCCGTCCTGCCCACGAACTCCGCCAGCCGCCGCGGCAACTGGCGCGGCTGCGGCGAGAGCGAAGCCGCGTCGGCGCGCAGCACCATCTCGTAGCACCTGCGCAGCCCCTCGCCGGGGGAGAGACCCAGCTCCTCGGCGAGGACGACCCTGCCCTCCTCGAAGGTCTCCAGCGCCTCCGCCTGGCGCCCGGAGCGGAACAGCGCCGTCATGAGCAGCTCGCGTGCCCGCTCGCGCAGGGGGCGGTGACGGGTGAGGTCACGCAGCTCCTCGATGATCTCCGCGTGCCGGTCGAGGCGCAGCAGGCTCTCCGCGCGCTGCTCGACCGCCGACAGCCGGAGCTGCTCCAGGCGGTCGCGTTCCTTCTCCACGAACGGGCCGGAAAGGCCGCTCAGCGCGATGCCTCGCCACATCAGCAGGGCCTGGTCGAGCAGGCGTACGGCCTGCCGGTCGTCGCCGGAGCGCCGGGCACGGTGCGCCTCTGCGACGCGTTCGCCGAACAGCACCGCGTCCACCTGCCCGGGCCGCAGGCGAAGGATGTATCCGGCGGACGTGCCCGACAGCAGCCGTGACGGCTCGCGGCGTCCACGCGAGGGCTCGAAGGCGCGGCGCAAGCCGGAGATGTAGGTGTAGACGCTCTGCTCGGCGTTGCGCGGGGCGTCCTCGCCCCAGATGCCGGAGACGAGCCGGTGCATCGGGACGGGCCGGGCGGGGGCGGAGGCGAGCAGCGCGAGAGCGACCTGTTGCCGGGCGGGGCCGAGATCGATGGGCTCGGCCTCCCGCTCACCGGTGACCGCGCCGAGCAGGCGGATGTAGATCTTCTCGCTCACGCGACTCCCCGCTCCTTCGTCACCCCAGGGCAGCGTCGTCGAAGTGATCACTGTAGATCAAATGTAGACGGCGCCGGATAGACTTCCGGATCAGGAAGGGGCTGGAGGACCCGGGCCGAAGGAACACCTGGGAGCGGGGTTTGAGGGGCACACATGACGAGGGCGTGCCTCATCGTCCCCGGGGTGTCGGAAGCGCAGTGCGGTTTCACGTTTCCGATGCCGGGGGTGTGCCCCTGCGGCCTGATGGCCTCAGCAGCAGTCGCTTGAGTCCTGATTGGCGGTGACAGGCGACATTTCGGCACTCGCGGTCGTAGCATTGCCCGCAAGGGCTGCAGCGACCATCATCGCAGTGACCAGTGCCGACAGGGCAATACGCATACGCATGGGGGTTCTCCCTCGCCTATGTGGGGGTTGCTCGGACTATATCTTCTCAGGGAGCGACGACTGTGACCACATCTGACCTGGTTGGCCTTCGCATCAAGACAGTCCGGCGACAACGCGGTCTGTCGCAGGCGCAGCTGGCGCATCCCGAGTTGTCGGACAGTTACGTGTCGTTGATCGAGAGTGGCAAGCGTACCCCGACTCCTGCCGTTCTGGAGCTGTTGGCCCAGAAATTGGACTGTTCGCTGTCCTATCTGATCAACGGTGTGACCGCCGAGCAGATGGAGGACATCGAGCTGGCTCTCGGTTACGCCCGGTTGGCGCTCGAGAACGGTGAGGTCGCCGAGGCCCGCACCCGCTTCCGCGAACTGCTGGCCAACAGCAACCTGACAGGGTTGCCCACACTTCGTCAAGACACCGAGTACGGGCTGGCCCTCGCCCACGAGGCGGCCGGCGCGCTCGACGAGGCGATCCCCATCCTGCTCAAGCTCCGCGACGAGGACCTGTCCGCCGAGCGGCGCATCGAGGTCGCCATGGTGCTGTGCCGCGCCTACCGCGACAGCGAGCGGCTGACCGAGGCCGTCACGGTGGGCGAGCAGATGCTGGGCGGCAGCGCCCGCCTGCCCTGGAGCGATCCGCTCGTCGAGCTGGCCGCGACGCTGCTGTCGGCCTACATGCACCGGGGCGACCTCCTGCGCGCCCGCCAGTTCTCGGCCGAGCTGCTCAACGCGGCCGACGCGCTCGGCACGCCCCGCTCGATCGTGGCCGCCAACTGGATCGCCTCCAACGTCGCCTACAACACCGGTCACAACGAGGAGGCGCTGTCCTTCGCCGAGCGGGCCATGGCGGTGCAGCTGGAGCACGGCCATCCGCGCAGCGTCGCCAGGATGCGCCTCGCGCTCCTGCAGCAGCGGCTCAAGGCGCGGCCCACCGAGGCCGCCGCCGTACGCGACGAGCTGCGCGCGACGGTCGCCGAGTTCGAGCAGACCTCGACCAGCACCATCGACAGGGCACGGGTCCACGTGGAGCTGGCCTACGCCGAATACATGCTCGACGACCTCGACAAGGCCGTCGAGCACGCCAAGATCGGCAGAGACCTGGTCCCCGAATACGGTCACGTGCTCGGCGCCGAGGCCAATCTGCTGCTCGGCAGGGCCTACGGCTCCGTCGGGCGCTCGGCCGAGGCCGCCGGTCACGTCGCGTCCGTGCGCGACTGGCTGACGCCGCTGCCCGACTCCCGCCGCTCCGCGTCGACCTGGCTGGCCACGGCGGAGACGATCGAGGAGCTGGGCGACGCGGAGGGGGCGGTCGAGGCCTACCAGCGGGCACTGGCCTGCGCGGGCCTGTAGGCGGGTCCTGAGATCGGAGTCCGGACCGGGCAGGGGCGTCGGTAGCCTTGAAGGTGCCATGAAGAGATTCCCGTTCGCGGCCTTCGCCGCGATTCTCGCCGCCGCCCTGCTCGTGTCCGGCGCCGCTCCCGCCCTGGCCCACGACGCGCTCAAGAGCAGCTCGCCGGCCAAGGGCGCCGAGGTCGAGGCCCTCGACGAGGTCGAGCTCGAGTTCACCGCCAAGGTGCGCATGCCGTTCGTGATCGTACGCGGGCCCGGCGATGACCAGCACCAGCAGGGCAAGCCCGAGCTGGACGGCGCGGTCGTGCGCCAGGCGGTCAAGGGGCCGCTGCCCGACGGGAAATACACGATCGCCTACCGGGTCGTGTCCTCCGACGGCCACCCGATCGAGGGGGAGATCCCGTTCCGGGTCGAGGGGGCGCGGACGCCGTCCCCCGGCCCTGAGGAGGAGACGGCGACGAGCGAGGCGCCCGCGTCGGTTCCCGCGAGCCCCGGACCGTCGGAGCCCGCCGCCTCCGCGCCCCCGTCCGAGGGCACCTCCGCGGACGCCGACCAGGCCTCGGCGCAGCAGCAGGTCACGTTCCCCGTCTGGTTGATCATCGTGATCGGCGCGCTCGTCGGCATCGGCATCGGGTTCCTGCTCAGCGCGCGGAAGAAGAAGCCGTGAGCCGGGCGGCGCGTCTCACGCTCGCCGGCGCGGGGGCCGCGATCGCCGCCCTGGTGATCGGCATGATCGCCGGAGGCAGCGCCTTCCCCAAGATCATTCCCGGCCTGCCCGACGCCGGCGCCGTCGTCAGGTGGGGGCTGCCGCTGTCCAAGCTGCTCATGGACACGGCCGGGGTCGCCACCGTCGGCCTGCTGCTCATGGCCGCCGCACTGCTGCCCAACGACAAGGGCGTGCTCGGCAGGACCGCCGTCGACTACGTCAAGGCCGGCTCGTGGGCGGCGCTGGCGTGGTCGGGGTCGGCGTTCCTCGCCATCCTCTTCGGGGCCGCGGAGTCCATCGGCAGGACGGTGCCCCAGATCCTCGAGCGCACCATCCTGACCAGCTACGCCACCCAGACCACGCAGGGGGTGGCGCTGACGCTCGTGGTGCTGTTCGGGGTGGCGATCGCGTTGTTCTCGCGCGGCGCCATCACCGCCGGAGCCGCGGCGGGGCTGCTGGTGTTCGCGCTGGTGACGATGTTGCCCGCGCCGTTGACCGGGCACAGCGCCTCCTCGCCCAACCACGACCTGGCCACCTCGTCGGTCGCGCTGCACCTGCTCGCCCTCGCCCTGTGGGTCGGCGGGCTCGTCGTGCTGGCCGTCCACGCGCTGCGCGCCCAGCCGCAGCTGGAGGTGGCCGCCACCAGGTTCTCCCGGATGGCCGTGTGGTGCTACGTCGGTGTGGGGCTGTCCGGGCTGTTCAGCCTGGTGGCCCGGCTGGGCGCGGTCTCCGACCTGTGGACGTCCGACTACGGCCTGCTGGCCGTGGCCAAGATCGTGGCGTTCGTGCTGCTCGGCTACGTGGGCTACTGGCACCGCCAGCGCACGCTGGCCGGCCTCGCGGCCGGCCGGCCCAGGGCGTTCACCCGGCTGGCGGGCGGCGAGACGCTGCTCATGCTCGCCACCGTCGGGCTGGCCGTGGCGCTGTCGCGCACGCGGCCCCCCGACGTCGTCCTGCCCGCCGACCGGGCGTTCGAGCTGCTGGGCTTCCCCGTGCCGCCGGAGCTGTCGCCGGCGAACGTGTTCACGCTGTGGTGGTTCGACCTGTTCTTCGCCGTGGTCGCAGCGGTCCTGGCCGGGCTCTACGGCGCGGGCGTATACCGGTTGGCGCGGCGGGGCGTCGCGTGGTCGTGGGGCCGCACGGCGTCGTGGTTCGCCGGCGTGGCGCTGCTGGTGTTCGCCACGCAGAGCGGGCTGGCCCGCTACGCCAAGGTCATGTTCAACGTGCACATGATCGAGCACATGACGCTCTCCATGGTCGTGCCCATTTTCCTGGTGCTCGGCGGGCCCGTCACGCTGGCCCTGCGTGCGCTCAGGCCCGCGTCGAGGAGGGGTGACCGCGGGCCGCGGGAGTGGATCACCACGATCCTGCACAGCCGGTTCACCAAGGTTGTCACCCACCCCTTGGTGGCGACGTCCATCTTCGTGACGTCGACGTACGCGCTCTACTTCACGCCGCTGTTCGAGTCGGCCATGCAGGAGCACCTCGGCCACATCTGGATGACCATGCACTTCCTCATCAGCGGGTGCCTGTTCTTCTGGGTGATCGTCGGCGTCGACCCGGGGCCGCACCGGCTGCCGTACGTCTGGCGGCTGCTGATGCTCTTCGTCACCATGCCGTTCCACGCGTTCTTCGGCATCGCCCTGATGATGATGGGCACGGTGATCGCCTCCGGATGGTACGAGCAGCTCGGCCGCACCTGGGGCGACACGCTGCTGCAGACGCAGCGCGACGGCGGGGCCATCGCCTGGGGGTTCGGCGAGATCCCGACGCTGATCGTGCTGCTGGCCATCGCGGCACAGTGGTACAAGGACGACGACAGGCAGGCGCGGCGCACCGACCGCAAGGCCGACCGCTCCAGCGCCGGAGACCCGGAACTCGACTCCTACAACGCCTATCTCGCCCGTCTCAACCGCGCTGACAAGGGCGAGTAGCCGTTCGGCCACGGCCTTCTATCTTCTCAGTACACGCCTACCGACCGGCGGGTAGCCTGACCTTCAGGGGAGACGGGCATAACCCTGTTCGCCGGCGGGCGCAGCCTTGAGGGGGATTGCGCACTGCGCGGGTTCGGGAGCGCCGGAGTGGGGACCGGCGTGGGCCCGGTGCCGAGAGAGGCGAGACCATTGGCGGAAGAAACGCGGATGCGCGGGGGGCAGAGCCTGGCCGAGGCGCTGGAGACCTGCCTCACCGAGTGGTCGGAGCGCACAGGGATCGTGGTCGAGACCTGGGCGCTGCCCGCGACGGACGTGCCGTCGCGCGTGACGCGCGGCGTCATGACCACGATGGGCGAAGCTCTGTCGAACGTCGAGCGGCACAGCAGGGCCAAGACCGTCTCCATCGCCGTGACCGCGGGCAGGAGCGGGCTGCGCCTGACCGTCAGCGACGACGGCAAAGGCTTTCCCGCGCCGGTGACGGGGCGCGGGATCGCGAGGATGCGGGCGGCCTTCGCGGAGATCGGCGGCAGCCTGTCGGTCAACACCGTGCCGGGAGAGGGCACCACGGTGACCGGGGTGGCGCCCATGCGGCGGTGACGCGGGCGCCGGCGCGCGGTCAGGGCAGGGTGAGGATCTCGCTGCCGGTGTCGGTGACCACGATGGTGTGCTCGAACTGGGCCGTGCGCTTGCGGTCTTTCGTGACCGCGGTCCACTTGTCGGGCCAGATGTCGTAGTCGATGGTCCCCAGCGTCAGCATCGGCTCGATCGTGAACGTCATCCCCGGCACCAGCTCCACCCGCAGCGACGGGTCGTCGTAGTGGGGCACCATGAGGCCGGAGTGGAAGCTCGTGCCGATGCCGTGGCCGGTGAAGTCTCGCACGACCCCATAGCCGAACCGCTTGGCGTACGCCTCGATGACGCGGCCCACGACGTTGAGCTGCCGGCCCGGGGCGACCGCCTTGATCGCGCGCATCATCGCCTCGCGTGTGCGCTCCACCAGCAGCCGCGACTCCTCGTCGACCTCGCCCACGAGGTAGGTGGCGTCGGTGTCGCCGTGGACGCCGCCGATGTAGGCGGTGATGTCGACGTTGACGATGTCGCCGTCGCGCAGAACGGTGTCGTCGGGGATGCCGTGGCAGATCACCTCGTTGATCGACGTGCACAGCGACTTGGGATAGCCCTTGTAGCCGAGCGTGCTCGGGTAGGCGCCGTGGTCGATGAGGAAGTCGTGGCCGATCCTGTCGAGCTCGTCGGTCGTGACGCCCGGCCGGACGTTTCTCCCGACCTCCTCGAGTGCCTGGGCGGCGATCCTGCCCGCCACCCGCATACGCTCGATCATCTCGGGGGTCTTCACGTCGGACTCGCCGGTGGTGGGGCGCTTCTTGCCGACGTACTCCGGCCGCTCGATGTGGGCGGGGACCTTTCGCATGGGCGAAACTCGCCCTGGCTGGAGCAGTGTCGTCATGAAACATGAGTCTACGGGGCAGAATTGACCCCGTGAGCGAAGGCCAGTGGTGGTTCTGCCTCAAGCACATGAGGGTCGAGCCCGACAAGGGGTGCCCCAACAAGGACCGGATGGGGCCCTACGCGTCCGAGCAGGAAGCCGCCGGAGCGCTGCAGCGCGCCGCCGACCGCAACAAGGCATGGGATGAGGCCGACGAGGACGACGACTAAGGCACGACGGCGTAGGCCCGGACCGGAAACGTGCCGAGGCCGGCGACCATCGGCGGCGCCGCGTGGAAGCGGAAACCGTCGTCGGGCAGCGCGTCCAGCCCCGTCAGGTGCTCCACGATGGGGATGCCCGCCCGCAGCAGGATCGAGTGGGCGGGGCGTTCGCCGTGCGGCGGGGTGTCGTCGATGTTGAGCGAGTCGATGCCGACCAGTGCCGGGCCCTGCCCGGCCAGCCAGGCGGCCGACTCGGGCGCGAGGTGAGGGTGTCCGTGGGCGTAGGCGTCGGTGCCGAAGTGGCGGTCCCATCCCGTGTGGATCAGCACGGCCCGGCCGCGTACGTCCAGCGCCCGGTCGAGGCTCACCACGCGCTGCCCCGCGGACCGCACCACCAGGCCGGGAAGGTCGGCCAGCTTCGACAGCGGCACCTGCGACAGGTCGCCGCCGCCGGCGTACCGGTGGAACGGGGTGTCGACGTAGGTGCCGGTGTTGGCGGCCATCGTGATCATGCCGATGTGGAACTCCGTGCCCGGCGCGTACATCCCGCGTGAGTCCTCCCGGCTCAGGTGCACCCCGAGCTTCGGACCCGGGATGCCGGGGAAGGTCGTCATTCCCTCGACGACACGGTGGCTGAGTTCGACGATCACCGGCGCCTCCTCAGTCGGTCACCTGCGGGCCGCTGACCTTGTCCAGCAGCCTGGCCAGGCGCTCGCGCAGCCCCAGGCGCCGCTCCACCTCGCCGGCCGCCGCGCTCACCAGGTGCTGCGCGCCGTCGAACGTCACCGGCCCGCTGCGGGGCACCGCGATCGCGTCATGGGCGAGGCCCGTCAGCTCGGCGTCGCCGCCCTCGATCGCCAGGATCGTCGCGCCCGTGCGCCGGGCGTCGTCGACGCGTTCGAGCAGCGGGACAGGGGCCTGCTGCTCGGCCAGCACGAACAACGTCTCGCCCCGCGCCGCCCGCTCCAGGCGGTCGAAGCCGACGCGCAGGTGGGCGGGAGCGTCGCTCGGCGGGGCCCAGCGCACCAGGGTGGGCGTGAGCTGCGTGAGCCCGGAGTAGCGTGCCTCGTCGCTGAGATGCGCGGTCAGGTGCCAGGGTTCGTCGTCGGGCGGGCCGACCAGCAGCAGGCCGCCGGGCGAGCGGGTGGCGCGCAGGGCGAGACCCAGCTCGCGCGCGCGGTCGATCCAGCCGGTGTCGGCCAGGAGCTCGCGCAGGAGTGCCACCGATCCTGAGTCCATCCCTCCATGGTGCCCGACGTCGTCCTCGCGGGGAGGCTGATTCGGGAGTGGTGTACGGACACCAGGTGGCCGCCACCCGCCAGAACGGGCCTTGACAAGGGGTTACCAGCGAGTAACGATCGGCTCGCGGCGCCGCCCCCCGAGTGCGTGATCCTCAAGAGAGGGGCGGCACATGACCTCACGTGTGCGCGTCAGCATGTCCCTGTTATCGACCCTGTTGCTGGTCCTGTCCCTCGTCACCGCCCCCGCCCGCGCGGCGACCCCCGGCGACGTCGTCTCGGCCCGGCCCACCACCGTCTACCTGCTGCCGGGCAAGCTGCTCGAGGTGCCGGTCAACGCCTGGCACGTCCTCTACCACTCGACCTCCGCCACCGGCTCGCCCAACACCGTCTCCGGCACGCTGCTCGTGCCCAAGAGCCGCTACCCGCTCGGCACCCGCCCGATCGTCGGGTACGCCGTCGGCACCCACGGGCTGGGCGACCAGTGCGCCCCCTCCGTCAGCATGGCCCAGGGCCGCGAGGCCGAGCTCGCGCTGGTGAGCCTGTTGCTGCTCAAGGGGTTCGCGGTGGCGATCACCGACTACGAGGGGCTCGGCACGCCAGGGCCGCACACGTACATGGCGGGGATCTCCCAGGGGCGCGCCGTGCTCGACTCGGTCAGGGCCGCGACCCGCGTGCCGGGCGCGGGGCTGTCCGGCCGGGCGCCCGTCGCCGTCATGGGCTACTCCCAGGGCGGCGCCTCCGCCGGATGGGCCGCCCAGCTGCAGCCCGCGTACGCGCCCGAACTGCGGCTGCGAGCCGTCGCGGCCGGCGGCGTGCCCGCCGACCTGCACGCCGTCGCCGCCCACCTCGACGGCGGCGACGACTTCGGGCTGGCCGCGGCCGCCGGCGTGGGGCTCGACGCCGCCTACCCGGAGCTCGAGCTCGACGCCGACCTCAACGATCGCGGCCGCGCGCTGCTCGCCGACGCCGCCGACGCCTGCGTGGGCGACCTGGACAAGCTCGCCGGGCTCCGCTTCTCCGACCTGAGCCCGGTCGACCTGCTCGGCCAGCCCAAGTGGCGGGCGCGCCTGGCGGAGAACCGGCTCGGGTCCGTGGCCCCGGAGGTGCCGGTGTTCCTCTACCACGCCACTGGGGACCAGATCATTCCGCTCTCGGTGGGGTCGGCGCTGCGCTCGGAGTACTGCCGGGCCGGGGTGAACGTGCGCTGGGCCGGGCTGCCCGCGCCCGACCACGTCACCGGAGCCGTCGAGGGCGGGCCGCTGGCCATCGGGTGGCTGGCGCTTCGGTTGTACGGGCTGCCCGCGTCCGGCAACTGCTGACCCGCCGCCGGATCCGCCTTTCGCCGGTGGGCCGGGCTCGCCCTCGGTGAGCCCGGCTGCCGGTCCGGAGGGGCGGAGCTGGCATGATCTGGTTATGACTGACGTTAACGGCCTTTCCATCGGCATCCTCGGCGGCACCGGCGACCAGGGCAAAGGGCTGGCGCGGCGGTTCGCGCTCGCGGGGCATCCGGTGCTGATCGGATCGCGCAGCGCCCGGCGCGCCCAGGAGGCGGCCGAGTCCGTCGGTGCGGGTGCGACGGGCGACGAGAACGCCGCCGTCGCCTCCCAGGCCGGCCTTGTGATCGTCGCGGTGCCGTACGACGGGCACAAGGCGCTGCTGGAGTCCCTGCGCGCCGAGCTGGCAGGCAAGATCGTGGTCGACTGTGTCAACCCGCTCGGGTTCGACAAGCAGGGCGCGTACGCGCTCCCCGTCGAGGAGGGCAGCGCGGCGCAGCAGGCCGCCGCGGTGCTGACCGAGAGCCGCGTGGTGGCCGCCTTCCACCACGTGTCGGCCGTGGTGCTGATGGACCCGTCGGTGGAGAAGGTGGACCTCGACGTGCTGGTGCTGGGCGACGACCGCGAGGCCACGAGCACGGTGCAGGCCCTCGCCGAGGCCATCCCGGGAGTGCGGGGCGTCTACGGCGGACGGCTGCGCAACGCCTGCCAGGTGGAGGCGCTGACCGCCAACATTATCTCCATCAACCGCCGCTACAAGGCGCACGCCGGCCTGCGCGTCACCGACATCTGACCCGCGTGAGGCACCCGGCTCACAACCAGCCGGCGTCCTCGGCGATGCGGATGGCGTCGATCTTGTTGCGGGCGCCCGTCTTGGTGATGGCTCCGGTCAGATAGTTGCGTACGGTGCCGGGCGACAGGTGCAGGCGCGCGGCGATGTCCTCGGCCGACGCGCCCCCGGCCGCCTCCCTGAGCACGGTCGACTCCCGGGGCGTCAGCGGGCTCTCCCCGTGCTCCATGGCCGAGGCGACGAGCTCGGGGTCCAGCACGCGCAGGCCGGAGGCCGTACGCCTGATGGCGTCGGAGAGCCGGTCGCCGGGCGCGTCCTTGACCAGGAACGCCTCGATGCCGGCGGACAGCGCCCTGCGCACATGACCGGGCTGGCCCATCGCGGTGAGCACGAGGATCCGGCATGACGGCAGGCGTTCGCGCAGCTCGGCGGCGGCGGTGATGCCGTCGACGACCGGCAGGTCGATGTCCACGACGGCGACGTCGGGGCGGATCTCCATGGCCCTGCGCACGATCTCGTCGCCGCGGGTGACCTCCGCGACCACGTCGATGTCGGACTCGAGGCGGAGCAGGGCGGTGAGGGCGGCTCGGATCATGTGCATGTCCTCGGCCAGCAGCACTCTGATCACGTCGCCACCTCCACGGCCAGCAGCCAACCTCCCGCGCCCGTCGGGGCGGCGGCGCAGGAGCCGCCGGCCTGCGCGGCCCGCTCCGCCAGGCCCGTGAGCCCGCCGCCGGCCGGGCGCGAGCCGGTGAGCGCGCCGTCGTTCGCCACCTCGAGACGGAGTGTCGTGTCGTGCAGCGACGTCGTGATCGTGCAGGTCGTGGCCCGGCTGTGGCGCAGGACGTTGGTGACCCCTTCGCGCACCGCCCACGACAGCGCCTCCTCGGACCGCCGGGGGAGCGGCACGTCGGCCAGGTGCGCCTGCGCGTCCACCCCGGACGACTCCAGCAGCGCCACCGCCCTGTCGACCTCGCCGGTCAGCGACAGCGCCCGGTAGCCCTTGGCCACCTGCCGTACGTCCTTGGCCGCCTCCCTGGCCACCAGAACCAGCTCGCCCACCTCCGAGCGGGCTTGGCCGGGATCGCCCTCCATGAGGCGGACGGCCAGGTCGCCCTTGAGCGCGATCGCGGTGAGGCTGCGGCCGAGCCCGTCGTGCAGATCGCGGGAGATGCGCAGGCGTTCCTTCATCACCGCGGCCTCCGCCAGCTCGGCCCTGGCCGCCTCCAGCTCGGCCGTCACCCGGACGAACCGCACCAGCGCGTACGTCATCGCCCCCGTGGTCGGCACGGTGATCACGTAGAAGGCGACGATCACCGGCACCGCACCGGACACGGACAACGCGGCACCCTCGTAGACCATCATGAGCCCCACCAGCGCGCCGCCCCAGCGCAGCGGCAGGTACACCAGCAGGCTCCCGGCCAGCAGCGGGGCCGCCACGGCCGACCAGCCGCCCGGCAGCAGCTCCGGCAGGTACGTCGCGACCACCTGGAGCACGAGCGTGGCAGGGAAGAGCGGCGGGCGCGCATCGCGCAGCGCCGCCCGCATGTTGAGGGAGTAGGTGGTGATGACGGCGCTGATCGCCATGGTGGCCAGCACGCCGTAGACCGCGCCGTGCTGGAAGTAGAGCAGCGCGATCATCGTGTAGGCGCATGAGACGCCGACGATCAGCCCGGTCGCGAGCCGCCTGGCGGTTGACGAGGTCACGGTGACGATTATGACCTGCGGGGTTCCCAGCGGAACCACAGCCGGATCGCGGCCAGCCCGGCCAGCGTCCATCCGGCCAGGATCAGCAGGGGGACGACGAGCTCGCCGGTCCTGACGGCGTCGACGACGGCCGTGGTCGGCAGCAGGTCGAGCACGGGAGGCAGCCACGAGGGCAGCGGGATGGGGCCCATCGCGCCCGCGGAGACGCCCGCCACCAGGAACACCGGCGTGGTGAACGCCGCCGCCAGCTCCGCGCGCGGGACGGCGGCCGTGTACGCGGCGCCGAGCAGGGACAACACGGCCGAGCCTGCGATCACGACGGCGGCGAAGCCGACGGGGTCGGCCGGCAGCGGAACATCCGCCACGAGGTGCACGGCCAGCGTGCACGACACGGTCACGATCACGGTCTGGGTCGCCGTGCCGGCGATCTGGCCGGTGAGGATCTGCGCGTCGGTCAGCCGGCTCGCCCGCAGCCGTTTCAGCACGAGCTGGTCGCGGCGGCCGGCCAGGACGACGGTGACGTTCATGAACGCGGTGATCGCCAGCAGCAGCGCGAGCGCGCCCTGGAAAACGTGGGTGGCCGCGGCGACGCCGGTCACGTTCCGCATGAGGGCGGGCATCCCGACGGCCAGCCCGACGGGGGTGACCACAGAGGCGAACACCATGGACTTGTCCCGCCAGAACAGGCGGGTGGCGAGACGGCAGGTGGCGGCCATGTTCCTCGGGCCGGTCATCGGGCCGGTCATCGGGCCGGTCATCGGGCTGGTCATCGGGCTGGTCATCGGGCGCTCCTGGACAGGTCGAGGAAGAGGTCTTCGAGGGTGGCCGTACGGACCTCCAAGCCGGCCAGGCGCACGCCGCGCGCCGCCGCCCAGCTGAGGAGCGTCTGCGCGGCGAGATCGGGATCCTCGGCCCGGCAGACGGCGAGGTCGCCCTCCAGGGTGACCGCCAGCGGCAGGTCCGCGGGACGGACCTCGGCGGGCATCCGGAACGCCACCCGCCCGCGCCGCGCCGCGAGCGTCTCCGCCATCCCGCCGGAGGCCACGATCTCGCCCTGGTCCATGACGGCGAGGGCGGAGGCCAGGCGCTGCGCCTCCTCCAGGTAGTGGGTCGTCAGCAGGACCGTGGTGCCCTGACCGGCCAGGTCGCGGACCACCTCCCAGGTCCTCGACCGCGCCTCGGGGTCCATGCCGGTCGTCGGCTCGTCGAGGAACAGCACGTCGGGGCGGCCCAGCAGGGCGAGCGCGAGGTCGAGCCTGCGCTTCTCGCCGCCCGAGAGCTGGCGCACCCGCGTGCCCGACCGGTCCTCCAGCCCGGCCAGCTCCAGCGCCTCGTCGCGCGGGCGCGGCGCGGCGGTGAAGTCGCGCCAGATGCCGACGGTCTGGGCGACCGTCAGCTCAGGGAAGAACCCGGCCTCCTGCAACATGATCCCGACGCGCTGACGCAGGGCCGCCCTGTCGGACCAGGGGTCGAGGCCGAGCACCCGCACGGTGCCGCTGCCGGCGCGCTGGAAGCCGGCGAGCACCTCGACCGTCGTGGTCTTGCCCGCGCCGTTCCTGCCGAGCAGCGCGAAGACCGTGCCCTCGGCGACCTCGAACGAGACGTCCCTGACCGCGGGGAAACCCTGGTGGCTCTTGCTGAGCCCGCTGACTTCTATCGCTCTCATGGGTCCGACTATCGCGGGGCGCGATCACGGACGGCAGTGAAGAATTCACGACTTCCCGGACAACTTGAGCAGCGCGTCGGTGACACCCTCCGGATCGATCACCTGGTGCAGGTGCTGACCGGGCAGCCGGGTCACGGGCCAGCCGCGCCGCGCGGCCTCCTCGGCGACCGTGTCGTACGGCGGGCCGTACCACAACATGGAGCACCTGACGTCGTCCCACCCGGTGGGCACCGGCAGGGACTGCGTGTAGTAGTCGAGCGGCAGCCGGGGCTGCTCGGCCGCCACCCGCACGCGCGTCGCGGGGTCGGGCAGCAGGGCCACGACGTCCTCCTCGTCCCACCAGTCGGTCCAGCGCGGCAACATGCCGTCGGGGCCCGCCAGATCGCGCAGGAACGGCAGGAAGCCGTCGTCGGCGGCCTTGACCAGCCCGTCGCGCGGCGGGAGGTGCGCGTCGACGAACACGCAGGCCACCACCCGCCCGTCGAGCCCTTCCTTGATCAACGGCAGGAAGAGCCCGGCGTTGCTGTGCCCGGCGAGCACCACGCGGGTGGCGGGAGTGGCCGCGCGCACCGTCTCCACCACGCGCGGCCAGTAGGGCGCCTCTCCCGCGGTCACGCCGGTCAGGTCGGGCACCACCGCCGCGTGCCCGCGGCGTTCCAGCGACTCGGCCACGGGAGCCCACGTCGAGGGCCCGACGGAAGGGCTGTGCACGAGTACGAAGGTTGAATCCATGAGCCCACCCTGTCAGACGACCAGGGCCCGACGGGAGCCCGATTTGTCCGACCCGTCGTAGACGGCCCAGGCCGCGGCCAGGTTGTTCACCGCCCGCGAAAGCTCGTCCTCGGGGAGCAGGAAGTGCAGCCGCATGTGGCCGGCGTGCCCGCCCGCGGGGTCGAACGACCGGCCGGGCGCCACCGCGACCCCGTGACGGAGCGCGACCTGGGCGAACGAGCCGGCGTCACCGCGCGGGATGCTTACCCAGAGGGTCTGGCCGCCGAGCGCGGGCTCCAACGTCCACGACGGCAGGCGCTCGCGCAGCCCGGCGCAGAGATGGTCGTGCAGCCGGCGGGACGTGCGCACCCGCGCGGCGCGTACCTCGTCGAGGCGGCGGAGCAGGGCGACGGCGGCGAGCTGGCTGAAGACCTCGCCGCCGAGGTCGCGTACGGCCCGCAGCCTGGACAGCCGCGCCACCAGCGGCGCCGCCGCGCGGATCCAGCCCACGCGCATGCCGCCCCAGACGAGCTTGCTCAGGGAGCCGACCGTGATGACCTGCTCGCCCCGTCCGTACGCCGCCAGCGGCGGCGGCGTCTCGCCCGAGAAGCACAGCTCGGCGCGGGCCTCGTCGTCGATCAGCGGCACGTCGTGCTCCGCGGCCAGCGCGGCCAGCCGCCTGCGCGCCGGACAATCCATGACCGCGCCGTCCGGGTTGCGGGCCGTGGGGACGAAGTACGCCAGCGCGGGACGCTCGCGCATGGAAGCGTCCGCCTGCTCCGCCGTCACCGGCCTGATGGCCGCCGCCGCCTGCCTGAAGCCCTCCAGAGCGCCCGGGTACGTGGGCGTCTCGGCCAGCACGGTGTCCCCGGGGGCCAGCAGCAGCCCGGCGAGCAGGGTGAGCGCCTGCTGCGCGCCTGTCGTCACGATGATCTCCTCGGGCGTCGTCGGCACGCCGCGCCCGGTGTAGTACGTGGCCAGCGCCTCCCGCAGGGCGGGCTCCCCGGCCGGCCGGTACCCCATGGAGCGGGTGCCCGCCAGCCTCGCCCCGGCCTCCGCGTACGCCTCGAACATCGCCTCCGGCGGGTCGGGCGGCGCGGCGCACGTGAGCAGTTGCACGCTGTCCGGCGGGTGCAGGAGGTGCAGCAGCAGCGGGTTGGCCGCCACTCCGTCTGCCGAGCGCGTCGCGGGCAGGCCGAGTGCGGCCACGCGGGTGCCGCTGCCCTGCCGGCGCACGACGAGCCCTTCCTGCTGCAGCAGGTCGTACGCCGCCACCACGGTGCCCCGGCCCACCGCCAGCCGCCTGGCGAGCACGCGGTCCGGCGGGAGCGGCTCGTCTGGCGGCACGACGCCGTCGTCGATCAGTTCCCGCAGTCTGGTGGCGAGCAGCAGGTACAGCGGCCCGCGCCCCGACGCCCAGCGGCCCAGCAGGTCGACCAGGTCATCGTGATTGGCCCCATTCATGGACCAATTCTGTGGCATTGGCCCTCACGGTGAGTCTCATTTGTGAGCGATCCTTGGCCCATGAGCGAATTCCGCCCTGAAACGCGGGCCGTGCACCCGCCTCAGCCGGCCGTCGAGGGCAGCCGTCCGATCAGCGTTCCCATCTACCAGACCTCGGGGTTCGTGTTCGAGGACCCGGCCGTGATGGCCGCGTCGATGGGCCGCCCCGACGGCGCGTACGTCTACGGGCGCTACACCAATCCCACCGTCCGCTCCCTGGAGCTGGCCGTCTCCGGGCTCGAAGGCGGCGCGGGAGCCGTGGCCACCGGGTCGGGCATGGGTGCGATCAACACCGTCCTGCTCGGCCTGCTCAAGCCCGGCGACCACATCGTGGCCCAGCGATCGTTGTACGGGGGGACCGCCGCCATGCTCAACGAGCTGACCGGCCGGTTCGGCATCACGGTGACGTACGTGCCGGAGAACGACCCCGGCGCCCTGCGCGCCGCCGTACGGCCGGAGACCAGGCTCGTCCACCTGGAGACGATCAGCAACCCGATGACGCTCGTGGCCGACCTGCCGGGCATGTGCGCGGTGGCCCGCGAGCTCGGCGTCCTGTCCGTGGTCGACAACACGTTCGCCACGGCCATGCTCTGCCGGCCGATCGAGCACGGCGCGGACATCGTGGTGCATTCCACGACCAAATATCTGTCCGGGCACACCGACGTGGTCGGCGGGCTCGCCGTCTTCGCCGACGCCGCGCTCTACGAGAAGGTGTGGCACTTCTCGGTCGAGCTCGGGGCCTCGGCCGACCCGTTCGCGGCCTGGCTGACGCTGCGCGGGCTGCAGACGCTGGGGCTGCGCATGGAACGCCACTGCTCCAACGCCCACCACCTGGCCGTCCGGCTCGCCGAGCACCCCGCCGTGACGGCCGTGCACTGGCCGGGGCTCGCCTCGCATCCCTCGTACGAGCTGGCGGGCAAGCTGCTGCCGGGGTTCGGCGGGGTGTTCGCGTTCGACCTGGCCGGCGGGCGCGCGGCAGGGGAGAAGTTCATGAGCTCCGTACGCCTGGCGCTGCTCGCCCCCTCGCTGGGCGGCGTCGAGACGCTCATCCTGCACCCCGCCTCCACCTCGCACCGGTCACTCGGCCCCGAGGAACTGGCCCGCAGCGGCATCGGCGAGGGCACGGTGCGCATCGCGGCCGGCATCGAGCACCCGGACGACCTGTGGTCCGACATCTCCCAGGCGCTGCCATAGTGTCGGGTGCTACGACCAGGTATGTCATGAATGAGAGGACGACGTGACCACAGTCTCCCATGAGGACGTGCGGGCCGCCGCCGGCAGGATCGGCGGCCTGGCGCTGCGCACCCCGGTGCTCGAGATCTCGCCCGGACTGTTCCTCAAGCTCGAACTGCTCCAGCACTCGGGCTCCTTCAAGGTACGCGGGGCTTTCAACCGCATCCTGTCGGCCGGCGAGCTGCCCGACGGCGGCGTGATCGCGGCCAGCGGCGGCAACCACGGGCTGGCCGTGGCGTACGCGGCCCGGGAGCTGGGCGTGCGGGCCGAGATCTTCGTGCCCGAGGTGACCAGCCCGGTGAAGGTGGCCGGGCTGAAGGAACTGGGGGCGCACATCACGCAGACCGGCGCCATCTACTCCGAGGCAGCCGAGGCCGCCGCCAAACGCGCCGCCGAGACCGGCGCGCTGACAGTGCACGCCTACGACCAGCCCGAGGTGATCGCCGGGCAGGGGACCACCGGGCTGGAGATCGTGGAGCAGACCGGCGGTGTGGACACCGTGGTGGTGGCCGTCGGGGGCGGCGGCTTCGCCGCCGGCATCACCCTGGGCACGGTGGGTTCCCCGGGACCGGTGGCGGGCGTCTCCGGAGCGGGGCCGCGGATCGTCGCCGTGGAACCCGAGCGGATCCCGACCCTGCGGGCGGCGCTTGAGGCAGGTCGCCCGGTTCCCGTCGAGGTGAGCGGGGTGGGGGCCGACGCGCTGGGTGCCAGCACGATCGGCGGCCTGGCCTTCGAGATCCTCTCCGGGCCCAGGGTCGAGAGCGCCCTCGTGACCGACGAGGCGATCATGGCCGCCCGCCGTACCCTCTGGCAGCGGCACCGGATCGCAGCCGAGCCCGCCGGCGCGGCGGCGTACGCGGCGGTGTTGTCGGGCGTCTGCACGCCGAGCCCGGGGGAGCGGGTGGCGGTCGTCGTCTGCGGCTCCAACACCGATCCCGCGACCCTGACCACCTGACACCGGCCGCGCGAGGCCCGGTGCTCCGTCACCGGACGCGCGCTCCCTCGCGGACGGGTGTCCACGTCCGGCGTTACCCCGGCGGACCCGTGGCCCGCCGGGGTGGCCGGTGCGGGGCGGTCAGCGGTAGGTGTGCTCGGGCGCGGGGAAGGCGCCGGAGGTGACGTCGGCGGCGAAGGCGCGTACGGCGCGGTCCATCTCGCCCGCCATGTCCGCGTACTGCTTGACGAACTTGGCCGGACGAGGCGTCAGCCCCATGAGGTCCTGCCACACCAGCACCTGCGCGTCCGTCGACGGGCCCGCCCCGATGCCGATCGCCGGGATCGCGAGCGACGTCGTCACCCGCTGCGCCAGGTCGGCCGGCACGCACTCCAGCACCACCGAGAACGCCCCGGCACCCTCCAGGTCCTTGGCGTCCGACATGAGCTCGTCGCCCGCCTGACCGCGCCCCTGCACGCGGTAGCCGCCCATGACGTTGACCGACTGCGGCGTCAGGCCCAGGTGCGCCATGACCGGTATGCCCGCCGCGACCAGCGCCGCGACCTGGGGCACGATCCGGCGGCCGCCCTCCAGCTTGACCGCGTGCGCGCCCGCCTCCTTCATGAAGCGCGCCGCCGTCTCGAGCGCCTGCCCCGGTGAGGACTGGTACGACCCGAACGGCAGATCGGCGACCACCAGCGCGCGCGACGAGCCGCGTACGACGGCCGCCGTGAGAGGCATCAGGTCGTCGACCGTGACGGGCAGCGTGGAGTCGTGGCCGTAGACGACCATGGCCGCCGAGTCGCCCACCAGCAGGACCGGGATGCCCGCCGCGTCGAACACCCTCGCCGTCATGGCGTCGTAGGCGGTGACCATGGGCCACCGCTCTCCGCGCTCCTTGGCGGCGGCGAGGTCGCGGACGGTGACGCGGCGCCCGGCGGCGCCGCCGTACAGCGTGGTCGAAGAGGACATGTGTCATCACTCCAGGAAGGGTCTCGAGGCGCCCCTGTGGCGTACCCGGACTCCTCCGATGATGGCATGTGCGGAAAACCGGTGGCGGAACTGTCGGTGCCTCTTGCGAGAATCACCGCGGAGGTAACGAACATCATGGCTCTCGACCCTTACCGGCGGCTGTTCGCGATTCCGGGTGTCCCCACGTTGCTGCTGGTGGGGCTGTTGGCGCGCATCCCGTCCACGGCGGTGGGCCTAACGCTGACCCTGCACGTCGCCACGACGCTGGACCTGGGCTTCGCCCGCGCCGGGCTGGTCACGATGGCCAGCACGGTCGGCATGGCGGTCGGCTCGCCGCTGGCGGGCAGGTTCGTCGACAGGCACGGGCTGCGTCCCGTGGTCACCGTCACCACCGTGGCGCAGGCGGCGTTCTGGGCGTGCGCGTGGGCGCTGCCGTTCCCCGTTCTGCTCGTGGCGGCGGCGGTGGCGGGGCTGCTGGCGCTGCCGGTGTTCAGCGTGACGCGCCAGTGCCTGGCCGCCATGGTGCCCGAGGCCCAGCGGCGCAGCGGCTTCGCGCTCGACTCGATGCTGGTCGAGCTGTCCTACATGACGGGTCCCGCGCTCGCGGTGGCCGGCGTCACGACGCTCGGCAGCGGCCCGACGATGGCCGCCATCGGGGTCGGGGTGACGACCGCGGGCGTGGGGCTCATCGTGTTCAATCCGCCCACCCGCTCGGCCGGCGAAAGCGCGGAGCCGGCGGTCGGGGTGCCCAGGCGGCAGTGGGTCACGCCGGCGTTCGTGGCCCTGCTGGGCACGGTCGCGGCGGCCACGTTCGTGCTCACGGGGGCCGAGCTCGCCCTGGTCGCCGCCATGGAGCACACCGGCCAGACAGCGTGGGCCGGCCTCGCCGTGGCCGTCTGGTCGGTCTCCTCCCTGATCGGCGGTTTCCTGTACGGAGGCCTGTCCCGCGGGTTCTCGCCGCTGCCCCTCATCGGGGCGATGGGCCTGCTGACCGTTCCCGTGGGGTTGGTGGGCGGCGGCTGGCACTGGCTCGTCCTGGCACTGCTTCCCTCGGGCCTGCTCTGCGCGCCGTCCCTCTCGTCCACCGTCGACGTGCTCACCCGCTGGGTGCCCGCGGGAGCGAGGGGAGAGGCGATGGGCTTCCACGGCACCGCGCTGCTGGTGGGTGGAGCCGTCTCGGCGCCGATCGCGGGAGCCGTCATCGACGGGACGGGACCGGCATGGGCGTTCGCCGTGGCCGGCTCCGCGGGGGTGGCCATGGTGGTGGTCGCGCTCCCGTTCTGGCGCCGCCGCCCGGCGGCGGAAGTTCTCACGGCGCCGGTGGCGCAGGCAGCCGTGGTGCCGGTGGAGGGGACGCGCGATGGCGGCGCGGACGAGCCAGGCACGGGCCTGAACGCGGTCCCCTCGTGAGCTGATCTACGGCCGGCTCTGGTGGCGGCTGCCGGCGCGGTCGCGTCCAGCCGGTGTGGCGGCCGAGGGACGGGTGGCCGCCGTGTTTCCGGTGGTTCACGCCGTTCACCCCCTATTTACGAAACGGAACCGTTGCGTATCGGAATGTATTGCGCTACGGTGTCGTTGCGAAACTTGGACGTATCGAAATTAAGGACCTTGCCATGGACCCGAAGACGGGGCATCCACGCCGATGGGCGATCCTCGGTGTGCTGGTGTTCAGCTTGCTGGCCGTCGTGCTGGACAACACGATTCTCAACGTCGCGATGAAGACCATCGCCGACGAGACGGTGGGCTTGGGGGCGACCCAGAGCGAGCTCGAATGGGCGATCAACTCCTACACGCTGGTGTTCGCCGGGTTGTTGTTCACGTTCGGCGTGATCGGTGACCGAACAGGGCGAAAGCGCATGCTGTTCGTCGGCATGGTGTTGTTCGGGCTGGCCTCGCTGGCCAGCGCCTACGCCCAGGATCCGACGCAGTTGATCCTGGCGCGGGCGGCGATGGGCATCGGCGGCGCGGCGATCATGCCGGCCACGCTGGCCATCATCTCCAACGTCTTCCCGCCCGGTGAGCGCGGCAAGGCCATCGGGGTGTGGGCCGGAGGCGTCGGCCTCGCGGTGGCGATCGGCCCGATCACGGGCGGCCTGCTGATCGAGCACTTCTGGTGGGGCTCGGTGTTCCTGATCAACGTGCCCATCGTGCTGGTCAGCCTGGTCCTGATCTCCACGGTCGTGCCCGAGTCGCGTGACCCGAAGCCGTCCAGGCTCGACCCGCTGGGTGTGGCGTTGTCGATCGTCGGTCTGGTGGCCATCGTGTACGGCATCATCCGCGGCGGCGCGCTGGCCACCGTGTTCAGTGCCGAGGTGCTGGTGCCGACGGTGTTCGGCCTGGCGGTGCTGGGTGTGTTCGTGTGGTGGGAACGGCGCATCGACCACCCGGTCTTCGACGTCCGCAACTTCGCCAACGTGCGCTTCAGCTCGGCCATCGGAATGATGGGCATCGTCTTCTTCGCGATGATGGGCGGGATGTTCTTCCTGACCTTCTACCTGCAGATCGTGCTGGGTTTCACGCCGGTGCAGGCGGGGGCGCTGATGATCCCGTTCGCCGCGGCGCAGCTCATCTTCGCGCCGCTCAGCCAGCGGGTGAACGAGCGGTTCGGCGCCAAGCTGTCGGCCACGGTGAGCTTGATCGTGGTGACCATGGCGCTCGGCAGCTACGCTCTGATGGACCAGAACACGCCGATCCTGCTGATCGAGATCGTCTTCTTCGTGCAGGGTGCGGCGATGGCCAACATCATGCCGCCCGCGACCACCGCCATCATGGAGTCGCTGCCCAGGGAGAAGGCCGGTGTGGGGTCCGCGATGAGCAACACCGTCCGACAGCTGGCCGGGGCGCTCGGCGTGGCGGTGCTCGGCTCGGTGCTGTCGTCCAGCTACCGGGGCGAGATGGCACCGGTGCTGGCCGCGCTGCCCGCCGACGCCCAGCACGCCGCCGGAGAGTCGATCATGGGGACGATGACCGTCGCCCAGTCCATGGGCGAGCAGGGGCAGGCGCTGATCCAGCCGGCGTACGCCGCGTTCGTCGAGGGCATGCACGTCACCGCCATGGTGTCGGCGGTGGTGGCCCTGCTCGGCGTCGTGGTCGTGGCACGGTGGATGCCCGGCAAGCCCCGCCCCGTACAGCAGACGGAACAGAGGGAACCCGCTACAGTGTGAGGCCGCGATGACGATCCAGGAACCAGCGGTTGCCCGCCCCGCGGGCCGTCCGCGCAGCGAGAAGGCCGAGAAGGCGATCATCGAGGCGACCCTCGACCTGCTCGGCGAAGGCATGGGTGTCTCCGAGCTGTCCATCGAGGCGATCGCGTCCAGGGCAGGCGTGGGCAAGACCACGATCTACCGGCGCTGGTCCAACAAGGAAGATCTGATCGTCGACGCCCTGGCCACGCTCAAGGCGCCGCTGCCGGAGCTCGGCGGCACCTCCGTACGCGACGACCTGATCAGCCTGCTCGGCGCCATGCGCGCCGAAGCCGGCCAGCCCCGCAGCCGCTGCGTGATGAACATCGCGATGAGCGAGGCCGATCGTTATCCGCGGCTGATGGAGCGGTTCGTCGAGCGGGCCATCACGCCTCGCAGGGAGGCGATGCGCGCGGTGATCGAGCGCGGCATCGCCTCCGGCGAGCTCGACCCCGGCCTGGACGTCGACATGGGCATGGCGTTGCTCTCGGGAACGATGCTCTGGCACACGAAGTGGGGGCCCGAGGGCGAGCTCGACCCCGGCCTGCCCGAACGGGTCGTCGACGTGGTCATGGCAGGGATCGCCGCGCGCCCCTGATTCGTACCGGAGCGGCGCGCCCCTCGGCCCCGGGGCCGTTGCCTCTGTGCCCGGGCCGCACGCTTCGCCGGCCCGGCTAGCCGGCGGTCCTGCGGCGGAAGAGCAGGGCCGCGACCGGTACGCTGACCACCACCGCGCCGGCCAGCCACGCCGCCGCCACCGACGAGCCCACGGGCCGGTCCAGGAGCAGCGCCCGCAGCGTCTCGATGATCGGCGTGGCCGGCTGGTTGTAGGCGAAGTCACGCAGCACCCCCGGCATCGTCTCCGCGGGGACGATCCCGTCCGAGACGTACGGCAGGAAGAGCACCGCGAAGCTGAAGGCCCCCGCCGCCTGGGTCGACTTGACCAGCAGTCCCCACACGGCCGCCAGGGCGGACATCGCCAGGACATATCCCGTGACCAGCCCCGTGGCCTCGCGGGTCGGGGTGGCGGCGGCTATCCCCGCCTCTGGGACCGCGGCGGCTGCTCTGGCTCGACCGCCTGCTCGCCGCACTGGACGGCATGGGCTGGACAACGGTGAGAAGATCAACGTGGCCAGTGTCCTGGCCGGTTACGCGCTGACCGACGCGGCGCTCATCAGCACCGCCGGCGGGGGAGATCCGCAGTTCGGCGACGCGGCCGTCGAAGGGGCAGACGCTTACGGCGAGGTCCTCGCCGGGCTGCTCGACCCCGGGACCTATCCGGCCCTGTCGGCCGCGGTGCGCGGAGGCGCGCTGCGCGGGGGCGAAGGATGGGCCGACGACGGCGACTTCCGCTTCGGCCTCGAGTTGCTGCTCGACGGCGTCGAGGCGCTGATCGCGCGGCGCGCGTCAGGGGGCGATGTCGGCGGGAAGTAGCTGCTCGGTGAGCAGGCGGCGGACCCGGTCGCGGGTGGTCGCCCACGACCGCAGGAGCTCCCATCCGTGGAAATATGCCAACAGGTACGGGCTGGTCGGCGACGGCTGGATCAGCCCCATCGCCAGCGCCACCTCGCTCTCGCCGTACAACGCCCACCGGCGCAGGTACGCGGCCAGCTCCGCCTCGCTCCTGCCCTCGTGCGCCATGAACACGGCGTTGCCCCACACGCCCCACAACACGTTCTTCGCGTGGTGGATCGCGGCCAGGTCGCTCCCGTCGGGCCGGACGCCCGCCTCGGGCAGGATGTGCTCGTCCAGCCACGTCCGCGCCTCGTCGCCAGGGAAGACGATCTCCTCGGCCAGCAGACCGAGCCCCTCGCTGAGCGCGAACGACGGCGACAACATGAACCGTACGCGCTGGTCGTCCAGGTCCTCCTTGAGCATCGACTCGGCGATGTGCCCGGGATGGCCCTCATGCGCGATGACGTACAGCAGGTCGGCGACGTTGAACGGGATCGCCTTGTTGACGTGGATCGTGGACTTCCGCCCGCCCTCGTAGTCGCCGGCCGCGTGGAAGGCCACCCCCTCCACGAGCCGGACCTCCACTTTCTCCGCCGGCAGCGGGACGATCGCGCTCGTCCGCGCCCGCGTCTCGGCCACCGCCCTGGCCGCCAGCTCCGGCAGCCGCTCGATCGGCTCCAGGGTGTGCGCCGCCTGCCACGTCCGCATCCGGCCGGCCAGCGAACCACCCGTCTTCGGCAGGGCCGCGTCCAACTCCGCGTGCGCCTGCTCGAACACCTCCTCGGGCAGACGCCGGGGCTCCAGGCCCAGGCACTCGCGCGCGTACTCGGACAGGGGCAGCCGCTCGCCGTCCAGCCGCCGGGCGACGGCCCGCAACGCGCGCACCTGCGCGGCCAGGTACGCCGACGGGGCCGGCTCCAGCAGCCGGTCCGCCTCCGCGGCCAGCTCACCCGGGTCGGCGGGCGGCTCCGACTCCGCCGCCGCCCTCCACTCCTGCGGACCCGAGTAGATGAGCATGCCGCCGCCCAGCAGCCGGTTCACCCGCAACGCCAGCATCGTGTGGTCGTGCTGCCACTGCTGTTCTTTCATGACTTTTCCTCCTTCGTGCCGGGTGGCCTAAGCTAGCCGTACGGTTTTCCGTACAGTGCACGGAAGGGTTGGAGCATGCCGGAGTCCATCTGGTTCCGCGACGACGCCCGGCCGCGCGCACCACGCCTGTCACGCGAGCGCATCGTCGAGGCCGCCGTCGCGCTGCTCGACGCCGAGGGCGTGGCCGGGTTCTCGATGCGGGCGCTCGCCGCACGCCTGCGCGCCGGCACGATGTCGCTGTACGAGTACGTCAAGAGCAAGGAGGACGTCCTCGACCTGGCCCTCGACGAGGTGATCGGCGAGATCGAACCTCCCGGGGCCGGACCATGGCGGGAACTCCTGGTGCGCCAGCTCACCCAGAGCAGGCAGGTCATGCGGCGACACTCCTGGGTGCCGGCGCTCACCGCCACCCGCCCCCTGCTCGGGCCGAACGCGCTGGCGCGCTCCCGGGGGTTCTACTCCGCACTGGCCGACGCCGGGCTGAGCGGCGCCACACTGACAGCCGCCGTCGGCACGCTGAGCTCGTACGTCAACGGCTTCGTCGCCTCGGAGAACACCTGGTGGGACACCGTACGCACGCCCGAAGCCGACGCCGAGATCCGCGGCAAGGTCACCCGGCACCTCGATGACCACGTCGGCGAGCTGGCCCGGCACGCGCAGGTCGACGACGGCGACTTCGACGCCCAGTTCCTGCTCGGGCTCGACCTCGTCCTCGACGGCATCGCGACTCGCCTGCCACCCGGTTGAGTCGGCCGATGCCGGGTTTCCGACCCCGATCGCCAAGCCTCCGAGGCGGCCGCCGTGGACCGCACGGCGCGCGCCTGCGCGGCCGGCGTCTCTGACCCGCGATCATCCAGGCGTAGTGACCGACGGCCGCCCTGACGGGGTGGGCCGGGCCGGACTCGCCCTGACGGGGTGGGTCCGGCTGGACCCGTCCTGACGGGACGGCTCGGGCTGGAGCCGTTCGATGCTCTCGGCGATGCGCCGGCGCTCCCTCCGCAGGTTGCCGGCCATGCCCTGGCAGCCGGACGGCACCATCCGCCCGCCGTCGTCATGCACGCAGTCGAGCAACTGCGCGATCACCGACGTCGGCAGGCCCGCCGCCGGCATCACCCGGATGTGGCGGACGGCGGCCACGTCCGCGTCGCCGTAGTCGCGGTAGTCGGCGCAGGACCGGGTATCGGGCGGTCCGTCGCCCGCCGGTTCGCGAAGGAGGGCATGGAGGTCGCCCTCGTCTCACGGTCAGGGACGGTGCTGGATATGGACGGGGCGCGCGCCTACCGGGCCCACAGCGCCGACGAGGACGAACTGCGCCCGGCACGGACTTCGACCCGGACGACATCGCCGAGCACTACTGGCGCCTGCACACCCAGCCGAGGTCCCGCTGGAACCGGGAGGCCCTGCACGCAGGCGGCACCGGCGGGTGAGCCCCGGAACGGGTGTCCGTGTGTGGAGGTGGTGCCGTCCGTTCGGAACTCGGGCGGGGTGTCGGCGGGGTCGTGTCAGCGGGTGAGCTTCCACAACCAGCCGATGGCGCGGAGCCCGAGCCGGGCCGCCACCCGCTGCGAGGAGTGGTTGTCCGCGCTCGTGCTGTAGAACAGGCGGGTGCCCGGCAGGAGGCCGGCCCAGGCGGCGGTGGTGGCCGCGGCGAGGCCGCGGCCACGGAACGCGGGTGCAGTCCACACCCCGGCCTCGGCGCCGGCCGGTGTCAGACGCGCGGTGTGGCAGACGGCGGCCACCTGGTCGTCCGCCACGGCCATCGCCCAGGGCGCGCCGTCGCGGCCGTCGAGGAGGTCGTCCCACTCATCGCAGGCCCAGTTCTGGGGGCGCAGAGAGCGTACGCGCTCAGCGTGCGCCGGGTCGTCCGACCGAAGCACCACGGCCACAGGAGCGTCGAAGAGCACCGGTGGAGGCGGGATCAGGTAGCACGGCCCGCCGGACACCGTCGTCTCTCCGAGGAGCGCGCGGCACCGCTCCAGCACTTCCGGCGGCTGACCTGGGGATGAAGGGACGCCGCGGGCGACCAGGTCGAGCAGCCGGGCGGCGAGCGCGCCGGGCACGTCACGTCCCACCACCGCGGTCATGCCGTCGGCCGCCACACCCATCACCAGGTCTTCCGGCCCGGGCAGACGGCCGCGGTCGTCGAGGCGCCAGATGACACCGATCTCGATGGCCAGCAGGTCGACGTCGAGGGTCACGGTAGGTCGGCCTCCAGGTCGGTGCGGTGCACGGACGGCTCTCGCGGGCCGTACTGACCGGGCAATCTATTTGAAGGCCGCCCGTACTGCCCCTGCCTGCCGGCGAGCTCGTCGCGCACCAGACCGCTCTCCCTCAGCACGCGCAGGTGCCGGCTCACGGCCGGTCTGCTGATCGCGAACCGCTCGGCGATCTGCCCGGCGGACAACCGCCCGTCGCGCAGCATCACCATGATCCTCCGCCGCACCGGGTCGGCGATCGCTCCAGCCACGTCGTCCACCAGAAAAGCGTAACGCACTGGTTACGCTTTTGCCGGTCAATGTCCGCACGACCGGTGTGGGCAAGGATCTCCACGGCCGTGCGCGGCTGTGAGCCACGGCGGCGGCTCATCCGGACCTGTGAGCCAGGGTGACGGCTCGCCAGGCCGCGTCCTGGGTGACGGGTCAGGTCGTGCTCTCGCGCCACCTGTTGGTGATCGGCAGGCGGCGGTCACGGCCGAAGTTCTTGGGGGTGATCTTGGGGCCGGGCGGATACTGCCTGCGCTTGTACTCCGCCATGTCAACCAGCCTGATCACCCGCGTCACCAGCTCGGGATCGTGCCCGGCCGCGATGAGCTCCTGCGAGCCCATGTCCTTCTCCACGTAGTCGTCCAGCAGCCGGTCCAGCACCTCGTACGGCGGTAGCGAGTCGGTGTCGCGCTGTCCGGGCCGCAACTCGGCGCTCGGCTCCTTGGCGATCGAGTTCTCCGGGATCGGCCGCTCGGCCTCCATCAGGAGGAAGGGGTCGCGGTGGGCGTTGCGCCACCTCGACAACTCCCACACCATCGTCTTCGGCACGTCCTTGATCGGGGCGAAGCCGCCCGCCGAGTCGCCGTACAGCGTGGAGTAGCCCGTCGCGAGCTCGCTCTTGTTGCCCGTCGTCAGCACCAGGTGGCCGTGTTGGTTGGACAGCCCCATGAGGATCATGCCGCGCACTCTGGCCTGGATGTTCTCGGCGGCCAGGCCGGACAGCTCGATCTCCTTCTCATAGGCGTTGACGATCTCCGCGATCGGCACGATCCTCGACCTGACGCCCTGCCTGCGCACCAGCTCCTCCGCGTCGGTCAGCGAGTGGTCGGAGGAGTAGCGGGACGGCATGAGCACGACGTGGACCCGCGAGGGGCCGATGGCGTCAGAGGCGATGGTGGCCGTCAGCGCCGAGTCGATCCCTCCCGACAGAGCCAGAATGACCGACTCGAAGCCGTTCTTGGCCACGTAGTCGCGGACGGCGAGTACGAGCGCGGAGTAGACCTCGGCACACGGGTCCAGCCGTTCGGCGACGTGGGCGGGCTCGGGGGCGTAGGGCTCGACCGGGTCCTGCGACAACACCAGGCGCTCGACCGTGATCGTGGTGCCGTCGCCCGCGTCGTACGGGAACGTCCCCGTCTCCGCCTGCGAGGCCGGCAGGTCGAGGTCGGCGACCAGCAGCTCCTCCTTGAACTGGCCGGCCCGCGCCAGCAGCTCGCCCGAGCCGTCCACCACGATCGAGTCGCCGTCGAAGACCAGCTCGTCCTGCCCGCCGACCTGGTTGACGTAGACGAGCGCGCATCCCGCCTCGCGCGCCCTGCGCGCGCACAGCTCCAGGCGGACGTCGTCCTTCTCCTTCTCGTACGGCGAGGCGTTCGGCACGACGAGCAGCCCGGCTCCCGACTGCCCGACGACGGACACGGGGCCGCCGTCCTGCCAGAGGTCCTCGCACACCGCGATGGCCACGTCGACCCCGTGCAGCCGGAAGACGGGCAGCCGGTCGCCGCGCACGAAGTAGCGGTATTCGTCGAACACCCCGTAGTTGGGCAGGTGGTGCTTGGCCGTGCGGGTGACCACCTCGCCCTTGTGGAGCAGCGCGGCGGCGTCGAGGGGCGCGCCCTTCGGCTGGCCGGTACGGGGAGCCAGGCCGGCGCGGTCGACGTAGCCGACGACCACGGGAATCTCGCCGAGCCCTTCCCGCTCCAGCCTGCGCGCCACCTCCTCCAGGGTCCTGATGCTGGCGTCCACGAACGACGTGCGCAGCACGAGGTCCTCGACGGGATAGCCGGTGAGGGACATCTCGGTGAAGACGACGAGGTGGGCGCCGCGCCCGGCGGCGTCCCGGGTCCACGCGACCAGCCGGTCCGCGTTGGCCGCCAGATCGCCGACGGTCGGGTTGGTCTGTGCCAGGGCAATCCGCAGTTGAGCCACGCGCTCAGCCTAATACGTCACGCTATTTATCGTCCTGGAGACGAAAAGTGACTTATGCCGCTTGCCGGTGCCGGACCGCCGGTCCGAGGGCCAGCATGCCGAGCGCCGCGGCCGCGCCGACGCCGCCCATCGTGAACCACAACGCCTTCGGCCCCAGCTCCAGCAGCGGACCGCCGAGCAGCGGCGCCAGCACCGCGGCCAGCGACCATGCGAAGCCGAACACTCCCGAGTACCGCCCGCGCAGGTGCGTGGGAGCGAGCGCCGCGACGACGGCACCGGGGACGCCGGCGACGATGATCTCCCCGGTCGTCCACACCGCGATCGACACGGCCAGCCCGGTGGTGCTGGTGACGTACGCCGTCATCGCGAACCCCAAGCCCATCACGGCCACTCCCATCGCGAACGTGCGGGCGGCGTCCCTGCGCCCCAGCCAGGCCGACACCAGCGGCTGCACGAGGACGATGAGCACCCCGTTCAGCGCCATGGCCAGGCCGAACTGCCCGGGTGAGAGCTTCACGACCTCCGTCATCGCCACCGGCAGCATGGTCATCGTCTGCGCGTAGAGCAGTGCGTGGCCCAGCACGACCAGTGTGAACCCCACCATCACGCGGTCGCGCAGCACCATGCCGAAGCCGCCGGCGGACTTCTTCGCCTCCGGCCTGGTCTCCGGCACCGCCCGCCACACCAGCGCCGCGAAGACCACGCAGGAGATCGCGTCGATCCAGAACAACCAGACGAACCCGAGCTCCGCCAGCCGGCCGCCGGCCGTCATGCCGACCGCGTAGCCGAGGTTGATCCCCCAGAACAGCAGCCCGTACGCCCGGGGGCGTTCCGCGGGGAAGACCAGGTCGGCGACCAGGGCGTTCGAGGCGGGCCTGTAGACGTCGATCACCAGGCCGAGCGCGAACATGGCGGCCAGGATCGCCGGCAGCGTGGAGCTGTAGCCGAGCGCCAGCATGCTCACGGCGGTGGCCAGCATGCCGCCCGACAGCGTGGCCCGGCGGCCGATCCGGTCCGTGAGCACCCCGGCGAGCAGCTGCGACAGCAGCGAGCCCGCCCCGAAGACGCCCATCACGAGACCGGCCGCGGCCAGCGACAGGCCGCGGCTCTGCGTCAGGTAGACGCCGGTGAAGGGGACGACCATGGTGCCCAGGCGGTTCACCAGTGTGCCGCCCCACAGGGCCCAGAACGGGCGGGGCAGCCCGCCCACCATGGCATGGAGGAAGGACCGCTTCAGCGGCGGGTCCGACGGCTTCTGAACAACGATTCGTGACACGCAAGGAATAGTGATATTTCCACTTATGGGCGGCGAACGATTTAGGGCACACTAAAACCATGACGGTCACCTGGGTGCTCACGCCGGAGGACGTCGCCCGCATCCGTTTCGCGTTCTCCCCCATGTGGGAGCTCGTCGCGAGCCTGCGCACCCTCCAGAAACCCGCCCGGCAGTCACTCCACCTGCCCTGGATCAAGGCCGTCCGGCCCCGGCTGGCCGGGCTCGACCTGAGCGAGCTGTTCGCGCTCGTCCCGCCGACCGGCTACCTCGCCGACTTCATCACCCCGCCGCCCGACACGCCCTTGCCCGACTTCGCCGCCGAACTCGACCGGGTCAGGCGTACGCTGCCCGAGACGGCCCGGCGGGAGGCCCTGCGGATCGAGGGGACCGACCGGGCGGTGATCGAGCGGTTCACGGCCGACCCCGAGGCCGGCGTGGCGAGGATCGCGCGGGCGCTGGAGGCGTACTGGGAGACGTGCTTCGCGGAGTTCTGGCCCCGCGTGTACGGGCTGCTGGAACGCGACGTGCTGCGCCGCTCCCGCCACCTGGCCGAGGGAGGCGCGCGCCGGCTGTTCGCCACGCTCGACCCCGGCGTCACCTGGACGGGGGAGCGGCTGGTCATCGACCGGCCGTGGTGCGCGGTCGAAGGCGTGCGCGGCGACGGCCTGGTGCTGGTGCCCAGCGCGTTCTGGTGGCCGTCGGTCGGGGTGATCACGGCGCCGTACCAGCCGATGCTCGTCTATCCCGTGCTCGGCGCGGGCACGTTGTGGGAGCAGGGCCCGCCGCCCGCGCCCGGCGCGCTCGCCGCGCTGATCGGGCGGAGCAGGGCGCAGATCCTGCTCGCGCTCGCCGAGCCCGCCACCACCTCAGCCCTGGCCGCCCGCATGTCGCTCACCCCGGGCGCGGTCAGCCAGCACCTCGGCGTGCTCAGCGGCAGCGGGCTCACGGTCGGGATGCGGGTCGGCAAGCAGGTCGTCTACCGCCGCACCCCCACGGGCGACACGCTCGCGTGCGGCGGCTCGTGACAACCCGGCGCAACGTCCGACCGCGGTGAGGTCAGGCGTAGCGCTGGGACTCCATGAGCCAGTCGAGGTGGGCGCGCGGCGCCGCCAGATAGGCGCAGGCGACCTTGCTGACGTCCCTGGCGGCCTTCGGCGCGAGATCGGCGAGCGGCAGCAGCCTGGCCGCCTCCTGCATGTCCTGACATCGGTCGGCGATCCGGTCCAGCACCCACGCGGTCGCCTCCCGCTCGCCCAACCCGAGCTGGCGCATCGCGAGCACGACGAAGTTGTGCACGTCGCCGCGCTCCTTCGGCCGTGAGGCCACGTCGTTGCACCAGGCCGTGACGTCGCTGCAGGCGTCCACCAGCCGGCGCCAGGGCTCGCCGTCATGGACCCAGCCCGGCACCTCCACCCGCAGGCACGGCTCCACCAGGTCGTACAGGTAAGGCCCCACCGTGCCCCTGCGCAGTTCCGGATATTCCTCCAGCGTCGGCATCCGGCCGGCCGCCCTGTTGTCGGCCTCCGTACGGCAGGCGTCGTGCTGGCGCTGCAACCCCACCGCGAACCTCGACCGCCACCGGTCGCTCATCCGCGCGCTCGTCACCCGCCACAGGTCGGCGAAGGCCGCCTCCAGCGGGTGGCCGGCCGCGCCCCTCAGCATGCCGTCGAAGACGTCGAGCCGGCACGACCCCTCGTCCAACTCGTCGTCCAGGTGGAACAGCCACGTCAGCCACTGCGCGAACAACGCCGCCGCGGCCGCGTCGAACTCGGCGAAGGCCCGGCCCGCCATCCGGTGGAACCCGACGCCGGGATCGGCGCGCAGGCCGGTGCGCCTGGCCCAGTCGATGACCGCGGCCTCGATCGCGTACACGGCCGGGTGCATGCGGCACGGCGCCGCCATCGCGGGCACCCGCTCGGTCAGCGGCAGCAGCGCCACGGCGGCCGAGCCGCCCCTGCGCGGCAGGGGCAGCATGGACGTCAGGGCCGAACGCAACGCGGTGCGCACCGTGGCGAACACGGTGGTGCTCGTGGTGGTGTTCACGGTCGTCTTCACCGTCGTCTTCACGGTCGTTCTCACCGGGGTTCTCACAGCGGCCCGAAGAGCCAGTTGCCCGCGGCGTTGGGGTCGTCGCTCCTGTAGTACTCGGCAGCGGCCCTGACCAGCCCGTCCACGGTGAGCGTGCCCCTGCCCTCCCGGTCGAGCCGGTCGAACGCCTCGTCCACGTCGTCGTAGGCCACGCCGAACGCGCACAACAGCGTGCGGAACTCGGCGGGGCCGACATTCCCGTCGCCGTCGGCGTCGCACAACTCCGCCACCGCCACCGTCGCCGGCCTGAACACCGGGTCGTAACGGTCGCCGGTGACGAACGCCGCCGTCATCCCCTTACGGAAATCCTCCCGCGTGACACCGGAGTCTCCGTCGCGCTCCAGCGCCAGCGACAAGGTCGACCAGATGCCGTCGAAGCTGCCGACGAGGCTCGCCCCGGTGACCGAGGTGGGGGACTCCCCGAAGCCCACCAGAATGCGGGCGCCCAGACCCAGCAGGTCCTCACGCTCGACGACGCCGTTGCCGTTCGCGTCGATGTGGTCGAACGCTCGATCGAGCTTGTGATTGAGCAGGTCGATAGCCACCAATGCCTCCCCCGAGACTGACTGCGTGATCACAGTAAGTCGGGGCGGGCCCTTTGTCAGCGAGGCTCGCACCGGCTTGTTCCCCGGCGGCCCCCCGGTCGCCCTCACCGGCACCCCTCGTAACGTGTGCGAAACACGGACACGGCATCCTGGGTACGAGACCCGTACTGTCGTCTTGAGGGGATGCCGTGGACCGCCAGCAGGAGTTCGTGCTCCGCACGCTCGAGGAACGCGACATCCGGTTCATCCGGCTGTGGTTCACCGACGTGCTCGGCTTCCTCAAGTCCGTCGCGATAGCCCCCGCCGAGCTGGAGGGCGCCTTCGCCGAGGGCATCGGCTTCGACGGCTCGGCCATCGAGGGCTTCGCCCGCGTCTACGAGTCCGACATGCTGGCCAAGCCCGATCCGGCCACGTTCCAGATCCTGCCCTGGCGCAGCGAGACGCCGGGCGCGGCGCGCATCTTCTGCGACATCCTCATGCCCGACGGCTCGCCGTCGCACGCCGACCCCCGCTGGGTGCTCAAGCGCACGCTCGCCAAGTGCGCCGACATGGGTTTCACCTTCTACACCCACCCCGAGATCGAGTTCTTCCTGCTGAAGAACCGGCCGGAGCCGGGCGGGCGGCCCGAGCCGATCGACTCGGGCGGCTACTTCGACCACACCCCCCACAGCTCCGGCCACGACTTCCGGCGCCAGGCGATCATGATGCTGGAGTCGATGGGCATCTCGGTGGAGTTCAGCCACCACGAGGGCGCGCCCGGCCAGCAGGAGATCGACCTGCGCTACGCCGACGCGCTCACCACAGCCGACAACATCATGACCTTCCGCCTGGTCATGAAGGAGGTCGCGCTGGAGCAGGGCATCTGGGCCTCGTTCATGCCCAAGCCGTTCACCGAGCACCCGGGCTCCGGCATGCACACCCACATGTCGCTGTTCGAGGGCGACCGCAACGCCTTCTACGAAGCCGGCGTCGACTACCGCCTGTCCAAGATCGGGCGCTCGTTCATCGCCGGGCTGCTCAGGCACGCCGCCGAGATCACCGCCATCACCAACCAGTGGGTCAACTCCTACAAGCGGCTCTGGGGCGGTGCCGAGTTCATCGCCGGCCAGGGCGGCGAGGCGCCCTCCTACGTGTGCTGGGGCCACAACAACCGCTCCGCGCTGGTCCGGGTGCCGATGTACAAACCGCACAAGGGCGGCTCGACGCGCATCGAGTTCCGCTCGCTCGACTCGGCGTGCAACCCCTACCTGTCGTTCGCGCTGATCCTGGCCGCCGGACTGAAGGGCATCGAGGAGAGCTACGAGCTGCCCACCGCCGCCGAGGACAACGTGTGGACGCTGACCAGCGCCGAACGGCGGGCCCTCGGCATCCAGCCGCTGCCCGGGTCGCTGGACGAGGCGATCGCCGTCATGGAACGCAGCGAGCTGGTGGCCGAGACACTGGGCGAGCACGTCTTCGACTTCTTCCTGCGCAACAAGCGGGCCGAGTGGAACGAATACCGCCGCACCGTGACCGAGTTCGAGCTCGGCCGCTACCTGCCCGTGTTGTGAAGGGGCCTGTTCGCCCGCGCGGCGCAGAGGGGTAGGCCCGCCCTCAGCGGGCGCGAACCCCCGGAGCGGATCGGCATGACCGCGATTGGGGATGTCCCGCGGTCACCCGTCGTGGTCGGGCGCCGACCCGATGGTCCGGATCTCCCGCGGGCGCTCGCCGTCGTCGAAGGTGATCGCCTCCAGCAGGGCCGCCTCCGAGCGGTCGACGATGAGCGCGCCCGCCGCGGGCCCGGGATCTCCGTTCTTCACCCGCGCCACCAGACCGGCCCACCGCCGCTGGTGTCGCGCGAACGTGCGCGACGCCACCACCCGGCCCCTGGTCCGCTGCCCGGCCAGCGCCGCCTCCGGCGACGCGTCCAGCAGCAGCAGGTACAGGCGGGTCCGGTGCCGCCGCGCCAGCCACGCGAACCCCCTCAGCACGTACGGCCCGCAGCCGCGGTTGTGGGCGATGACCGAACGCCCGCCGGTGAGCGCCCGCCGGATGCGGCCCACATGGGTGGCGAACACCAGGGCGCGGCGCACCGAGCCCGGCACCCGGCGCAGCCTGCCGTGCCAGTGCCGCTTGGCCTGCGCCGAGTCGATCACCACGGCCGTGCCCACCGTGACGGGCCCGCTCTCGGTGCCGCTCAGGGCGTACAGGCGGCGGAGCAGGGTCGTCTTGCCGGCGCCCGGCAGCCCGGTCAGGATGACCAGGGATCCGGGCGGGAACCGTAATCTCGCGCCCCGCACAGGCCCACCCCCGCATGATCAACATACCCGTCCCGTGCCCTTCGGGCGAGGGGACCGCGTGCCTTGCACACTGGCGGACGCCGGGCCGTGACGCGCGTCCTGGAGGCCAGGCATGTCGTGAGAGTAAGCCGGACGGGACGACCTGTGGCTTGCGGCCGGTATCGGCGGATTGGTCGCGGGAGGCGGAGAAGCCGGGATAGGGTACGGCCTGACGCCTTGATCGGCCTCACTCCCGGCAGTGGTCCGGGGTGAGGCCGATTTTCGTTCCTTCTCACTTCCCGCTCACGTCCGCGCGATGTGAGACACCTAACGTCCCTGGCAGGCGTGACCGCGCGGCCGGTGGGAAGCAACGGACCTCGTCAAGGCGTTGTAGGTCGTGTCGATCAGCCGCGAGACCCCCGGCATCTGCGGGAATCGGGAGTCTGGTTAAAATCGGCCTGCTTCTATTGACATTTACGGACTCTTCGCCATAGGCGGCGATATAGGAGGGTGTGGCATGACGACGGCTGCCTTGCAGACCGTGCTGACCGTTCCCGAGCGCTTCCGCGGCCCGGTGGGGATCGCCAACGGCGGCTGGATAGCGGGCACCATGGCGGAGGCCCTGAACGGTGGCCGATCAGCCGTCGAGGTCACACTCCACGCTCCCACCCCGCTGGAGACCGAGCTGCGCCTCGAACACGTGGCCAACTCCGTCTCCCTCTCCCACGGCGAGCGGCTCCTGGTCGAGGCGATCCCCGTGGCGGAAGACCTGGAAGGGCCCGGCTTCGTGCCGTTCACCGACGCCGCCCGCGCCGAGGCGGGGTTCGTCGGGTTGCGGGCGCACCCGTTCGCCGAGTGCTTCGCCTGCGGCATGCGCGAGCCCGGCGACGGCCTGCGCATCTTCCCCGGGCCCGTGGAGGGCACCGACATGGTGGCGGCCGGATGGCGGGTGCCGTTCACCGTGACGGGCGAGGACGGCGTTCGGGCCTCGATCGTCGGGGCGGTGCTCGACTGCATCACCGGCTGGGCCCACTTCGGCCCGGGGGAGACCGCGCTGCTCGGGCGGCTCGCCGTGCAGATCCACCGCCCGGTCCACCCTGGCGGCCGCTACTCCGTGGTGGCCCGGCCGACCGGCCGCGACGGGCGCAAGATGTTCGGGCAGAGCGCCATCTACGAGGACGACGGCACCCTGGTGGCCGCCGCCCGCGCCACCTGGATCGCTTCACGCTGACACCACGCCGTCACCGGCGCGCGGCCCGCCTGAGGGGGATCGCGGTCACAGGCGGGAGACGTGCCGCTGCGCGGCCAGGTCGCCCTCGCGCAGCCGTACACCGTGGCCGGGCTCGCGGCCCGGCGTGACGACGCCGTTCACGATGACCGGCAGGCCGGTGACGAGCTCGCCGTACCAGGTGTGCAGGAAGGCTCTGACCGTCTCCTGGATGAGCCCGTTGGGCTGGCCGCACACGAAATGCACGCAGCCGGCCAGTGTGGCGGGCCCGGTGCAGTCGTGCGGCGCCACCGGCACGCCGTAGGCGTCGGCGAGTGAGGCGACCTTGCGGGCCTCGCTCAGCCCGCCGGTCCACTGGACGTCGAGGGTGAGGACGTCGACGGCGCCCGAGTCGAGCAGTGGCTTGAAGCCGCGCCGCCCGACGCACGTCTCGCCGGCCGCGATCGGCACGGGGGAGTCGAGGCGGGCGTAGGCGTCGGTGGCGTCCGGGCGCAGCGGGTCCTCCACCCAGAACGGCCGGTACGGCTCCAGCGCGCCCAGGATCGTCTCGGCGGCCGGCCGGCTCCACAGGCCGTGCAACTCGACCATCAGCTTCATGTCCATGCCGGCCTCCTCCCGGATCGCCTCGACCACCTTGAGCCCCTGCTCCAGGTCGGCCCGGGAGATGCCGGCTCCGCCCGTGCGCTCGGCCGCGCCGTCGAAAGGCCACACCTTCATGCCGCCGATCCCCTGCTCACACAGGTCACGGGCGAGCCCGGCGGGGTCGGTGAGGAAGGCGGTCAGGTCCTCGTACCGGCCGGCGGCCAGGCCCCAGTTGCCGCTCTCCTGCCGGGTCGAGACGGCGATGTACCCGGGTCCCGCGCAGGTGTTGTAGATGGGCATGCCGTCGTGGACGGCGCCGCCGAGCAGGTCGACGAGCGGCAGCCCGGCGGCCTTCCCGAGCAGGTCCCACAGGGCCAGGTCGACCGCGCCGTTGCCGCGCGTCTCCGCGCCGGAACCCTGGTAGCCGGTGTACGGGGTCAGCAGGCGGGCGACCCGTTCCGGCGTGGGACGGGCCAGGCCGAGCAGGACGGGGGCGACGCTCTCGTGCAGGTACGCCTCCACCGTCCGCGCGCCGAAGAACGCCTCGCCGAGCCCGGTCAGCCCGGTGTCGGTGTGCAGGCGGACGAACAGCAGGTTGGGTTGTACGGCGGGCCGTACGGTCTCGAGAGCGACGATCTTCACGAGTTCCCCTTCCGGTGCTTCAGACCGGATATGCGCGGCCGGGCAGGCGTTCAAACGTGCCGCCGACCCGGACGGTTCCTCCCGACATGTAGCATCTTGCTCCGAAATTTCCGGATAATGGGCTGGTATGAGCGTTACCGTCATCCAGCACGAGGCCGACGCCGGGCTCGGACACCTGGAGGCCTGGCTGGGACTCGACTGCGACGTCGTACGGCCGTACCTGGGCGACGAGGTCCCCGCACGCCCGGGAGACGGGCTGATCGTGCTCGGCGGCGCGGCGGCCGCGTGGGAGGACGAGCGCAGCCCCTGGCAGCCCGCCACCCGAGACCTGCTGCGGCGGGCGGCCGAGGAGGGCACGCCGACGCTGGCGATCTGCCTGGGGGCGCAGCTGCTGACCATGGCCTGCGGCGGAGCCGTCGAGCGTGGCTCCCACGGGCTGGAGGTGGGCGCCCGCGAGGTGCGCGCCCTGCCCGGTGCCGCCTCCGACCGGCTCTTCTCCGGGATCGGCACGGCCGTGGCCGTCCAGTACCACCAGGACGTCATCACGCGGCCGCCCGACGGCGCGGTGCCGTTGATGACCGGCTCGCCCTACCCCCACCAGGCCTACCGGCTCGGCGAGGCCGCGTGGGCGGTGCAGTTCCACCCGGAGGCCACACCGGAGATCTTCGCGTCCTGGACCAGGGAGACGGCCCTGGAAGGGGCCGAGGAGCTGAACACGGAGGTCAAGGAGGCCGAGAGCGACCTCGTCGCGATCTGGCGTCCGGTGGCCAGGGCGTTCGCGGACGTGGTGCGGACCTCCGCCCGCTGACTGGTGTGCGGCCACCGGCCGAAACGACAGAGAGCCTGCTACGGCCCGCGGTGGGGGAACTGCCACTATGGAGGGGTGCCCAGGATCGAATCCACCGCCGCCAGGCTCGCCAAGCTCGGTTTCGCCGACGGCGCCAGGGCCGCCAGGCTCGTCGGCCAGGCGGGAGGCGAGCTGGACGACCTGCTGGAGTCCCTGGTCGACGTGGCCGACCCCGACCTGGCGCTGGCCTCGCTGGCCCGCCTGGCCGAGCGAGAGCCGTCCGTGCCCCGCGTGCTCCGGGAGAACGCCGAGCTGAGGGCCGGGCTCGTCGCCGTGCTCGGCGTCAGCGCGGCGCTCGGCGAACACCTCGTACGCCACCCGAAGCAGGTGGCTCTGCTGGCCGAGCCCCGCCTGGGCGACCCGCGCGAAGAGCTCCTCCGCGCGGTCGGCGCCGATCCGGGGTGCGAGGCGCGCACGCCGCCGGCCGACGCGCTGACGGCGTTGCGGGTGGCCTACCGCGGCAGGCTGATGCACCTGGCCGCGCGCGACCTCACCGGCCAGGCCACGCCTGCGGAGGTCATGGCGGAGCTGTCCGACCTGGCGGGCGCGGCGCTGGAGGCCGCGCTGGCCATCGCGCGGGCCGAGGTCGACGCCGCAGACGTACGCCTGGCCGTGATCGGCATGGGCAAGTGCGGCGCCCGCGAGCTCAACTACATCAGCGACGTCGACGTGGTCTTCGTGGCGGAGCCCAGGGAGGGCGCCGACGAGGCCAAGGCGCTGCGCTCGGCGACCCGGCTGGCCCAGGCCATGATGCGGGCCTGCAGCACGACCACCCCCGAGGGCTCGCTGTGGGAGGTGGACGCCGGGTTGCGGCCGGAGGGCCGGTCGGGCCCGCTGGTGCGCACGCTCGCCAGCCATTTGGCCTACTACCGGCGCTGGGCGAAGACGTGGGAGTTCCAGGCGCTGCTCAAGGCCCGGCCGGTGGCCGGCGACCTGGAGCTGGGCGCGGCCTACGTCGAGGCGGTCAACGAGCTGGTCTGGTCGGCGGCCACCCGCGAGCACTTCGTCGAGGACGTGCAGGCGATGCGCCGCCGGGTGGAGTCGCACGTGCGCGCCGAGGGCGAGCGCCAGCTCAAGCTGGGTCCCGGTGGGCTGCGCGACATCGAGTTCGCGGTGCAGTTGCTGCAGCTCGTGCACGGCAGGCTCGACCCGCTGCTGCGCCGCAGGGGCACGCTGCCCGCCCTGGCCGCGCTCTCCCGCGGCGGCTATGTCGGTCGTGACGACTCGCGCGGCCTGGCGGAGGCGTACACGTTCCTGCGCCAGGTCGAGCACCTGCTGCAGCTGCACCGGCTGCGGCGTACGCACATCGTGCCGGAGGACGAGGCCGACCTGCGCCGGCTGGGCCGGGCGATGGGAATGCAGGCCGACCCGGTGGGGGAGTTCACCGCCAGGTGGCGGCGGCACGCGATGGAGGCGCGGCGGCTGCACGAGAAGCTGTTCTACCGCCCGCTGCTGCAGGCCGTGGCCCGGCTGCCGGAGTCGGGGGCGCGTCTGTCGGCGTCGGCGGCGGCGGCCAGGCTGGAGGCGCTCGGCTACGACGACCCCACCGGCGCGCTGCGCCACATCGCCGCGCTGACCACGGGGGTGTCCAGGAGGGCCGCGATCCAGCGCACGCTGCTGCCGGTCATGCTCGGCTGGTTCGCCGACACGCCCGACCCGGACGCGGCGCTGCTGGGGTTCCGGCAGGTCAGCGACAAGCTGGGCAGCACGCCGTGGTATCTGCGGCTGCTGCGCGACGAGACGGCGGTGGCGGCCAGGATGGCGCGCGTACTCGGGACCAGCCGCTACGCGACCGGCCTGCTCATGCACGCGCCCGACGCCGTGGCGATGCTGGGCTCGGACGAGGAGCTGGCCGTGCGCTCGCGGGAGTCGCTGCTGGGCGAGGCGTCCGCCGCGGTGTCGCGGCACGCGGGCGACCCGGAGACCGCCGTCTCGGCCGTGCGGGCGCTGCGGCGCAAGGAGCTGTTCCGTACGGCCGTCGCCGACATCTTCGCGCTCGTCGACATCGAGACGGTGGGCACGGCGCTGTCGCGGCTGACCGACGTGACCCTCCAGGCCGCGCTCCAGGCCGCGCTCCAGGCCGCGCTCCAGGCCGCGCTCCACGCCGCGCTGGGCACCTCCGCGCCGCCCACCTCGTTCGCCATCATCGCCATGGGCCGGCTGGGCGGCATGGAGTGCTCCTACGCCAGCGACGCCGACGTCATGTTCGTGCACTCGCCGCTGCCGGGCGTGGACGAGCGGGAGGCCACCGACGCCGCCCACGCCGTGGCCAACGAGCTGCGCAGGCTGCTGTCGCTGCCCGCCCCCGACCCGCCGCTGGCCATCGACCCCGACCTGCGGCCGGAGGGGCGGCAGGGCCCGCTGGTGCGCACGCTGGCCTCCTACCGCGCCTACTACGCGCGCTGGTCGTCGCCGTGGGAGGCGCAGGCGCTGCTGCGGGCCAGGTTCTCGGCCGGCGACCCGGAACTGGGCGCCGCGTTCGTGGCGATGGCCGACGAGCTGCGCTATCCGCAGGACGGCCTGCGCGACGACGCCGTCAGGGAGATCAGGCGGCTCAAGGCCCGCATGGAGGCCGAGCGGCTGCCGCGCGGCGCGGACCCGGCCCTGCACACCAAGCTCGGCCCCGGCGGGTTGTCCGACGTGGAGTGGGTGGCCCAGCTCCTGCAACTGCGCCACGCGGGCGCCCTGCCTGCCCTGCGCACCACCCGTACGCTGGAGGCGTTGCGCGCGGCCGTGTCCGAGGGGCTGCTCGATCCTGCGGACGAGGAGGTGCTCGCCGAGTCGTGGCGGTTCGCCTCCCGCATCCGCGACGCGATCATGCTGGTCAAGGCGCGGCCGGGCGACAGCGTGCCGCGCGACTCGAGGGAGCGCGCCCTGATCGCGCAGGCGCTCGGCTACCCGCCGGACGGCTCGGAGGACTTCCTCGACGACTACCGCCGGGTGACCCGCCGCGCCCGGCAGGTGATGGAGCGCGTCTTCTACGCGTGACGGGCCACCGGCGTCCGCGGGACGTCCCTGACGGAACGGGGATCAGGGCGGGGCGCCGAGCGAGCCCGTGGCCGCCAGCGCGATCACGTCGGCCAGCTCCGCGAGCTCGCCGGGGTCGTCGGTGAGCCGGGCGGTGGCCAGGCGCAGGTGGTGGGCGGGCACGGGGCCGATGACGTAGCGGCTGCCCGGGGCCGCCGAGATCCCGTGCGCCGCGAGGGTGACCAGGGCCGCGGGCTCGTCGCGTACCGGCACCCACAACACCAGGCCGTCGCGCCCGCCCGTGCGCACGCCGCGGGCGGACAGCTCCGCGGCCAGCCGCGCACGCCGCCCGGCGTAGGCGGCGCGGGCGCGCTCGACGCCGGCCCGCGTCCCGGGGTCGTCGAGCAGGTGGGCCAGCGCGTCCTGGAGGATCCTGCTGGTCCAGCCGGTGCCGAAGCTGCGCAGCACGCGCACCCGCTCCACGGCCTCTGCCGCCCCGCCGACGACCGCGATGCGCAGGTCGGGGCCGTGGGACTTGGAGTACGACCGCACCAGCACCGTACGGTCGGGGAACCGCGCTCCCATGCTCACCGTCGGCGAGACCGACAGCGCGCCGATCCCGTCGTCCTCGACGATGAGGGTCGCCGTGGGCTCCAGCAGGGCGGCCAGTTCGGCGGAGCGCTCAGGGGTGACGGCGTGGCCGCAGGGCGACTGGCCGCGCGGCTGGTAGACGAACGCCACCGGCCTGGCCCGCAGCGCCTTGGCCAGTGCGCCGGGCAGCGGGCCGTCCTCGTCGCAGGCGACCGGGACGATCTGCACGCCGATCGTCTCCAGGATGTCCAGCAGCCGCGCGGCCGTCGGCTCCTCGATGGCGATCCGGTCGCCGGGCAGCGCCGCGGTCTGGCAGAGGAGCTGCACGCCCTCGTAGCCGCCGCCGACCGCGAGCCAGCCCTGCGCGGGGAACGGCCAGTCCGGCTCCACGGCGGCGCGCAGCCGTGGGGTGATCGTCTCGCGCGTGTAGTCGTTGAGCCGGTCGGCGTGTGCGGCTGCGGACAGCGCCGCCTCCAGCGGCGGCAGCAGCGCCGGGTCGGGGGAGGCGATCGCCAGGTCGATGGCCAGCCGGTCGCCGAAGTGGCCGATGCGCTCGTACCGGATGGGGCGCGGCACGTCGGGCGGGCCGAGCACCACCGTGCCCCTGCGGCGGTCGGTGCGGATCATGCCGTGCCGGCGCAGCTCCGACCACGCCTCGGCGACGGTGCCGGAGCTGACCCTCAGCTCCCTGGCCAGGGCGCGCACGGTGGGCAGGCGGGTGTCGGCGGTCACCGTGCCCTCCCTGATCAGATCGGTCAGGACGGTCGCGATCCCGCGTGCGCTCGGTTCGCCGATGCGTTCCGCCAGCCATGCGGCGTCCACTCCACCCCCATGAGTTCCGCAAATCTTTGTTCAGCAACAAAGATCGTCTTGTGTTCACCTTTCCCCTGAACATATGGTTCATCGCAATTCGCGGCAACTAATGTCGTTTGGGGGGTTTGTGGCGGAGATTCGGATTCGGCTGGCGGCGCGGGACTGGGACCACCTCGTGCCGATCGTGACGGGGCAGGTCAGGCCCGAGGGCTTCGCCCTCGACCTCGACTCGCGCCGCGTCACACCCGACGTGCTGGGCGAGCCCGGCCTGGACGGCGGCGAGACCTCGTTCAGCAGGTACGTGCTCGGCCGCGCCGCCGGCGACGACCGGCTGGTGGGCCTGCCCGTCTTCGTCATGCGCGGCTTCCGTCACCGGTGCGTCCTCGTCCGCCGCGACAGCGAGCCGGCCTCGCTGGAGGAGCTCAAGGGCGCCCGCATCGGGCTCACCGGCTGGCCCGACTCGGGCAACACCTGGACCCGGGCGCTGCTGAGAGCCGCGGGCGTGGACCTCGGCGGTATCGACTGGACGGTGGGCCCGCTGGTCGCCGGCGAAAACGGCAAGGAAAGGACCGGCCCCGGCCCGCTCCCCGGCAACGTCTCGCTGACCGGCGACGGGCTCGCGGAAGGGCTCGCGGCCGGCCGCTTCGACGCGATCATGACGCCGTTCATGCCGCCGGAGCTGTTCACCCCGGACAGCCGCCTGCGCCACCTGCTGCCCGACCACCGCGCCGCCGAGCTCGCCTACTACCGGCGAACCGGTTTCGTGCCCGGCATCCACCTGGTGACGCTCAAACGCGAGAGCGTCGAGCGCCACCCGTGGCTGCCGCGGGCCGTACAGGACGTGTTCGAGCGCTCCAAGCGGCACTGGCTGGCCCGGCGGCGGCTGCTCGCCGACACCACGCCGTGGTTGCTGTCCGACCTGACCACGACCGCGCTGACCTTCGGCCACGACTGGATGCCGTACGGCGCCGCCCCCAACGCGGCCATGGTCGCCGCCTTCTGCGACGAACTGCACGCCCAGGGCATCTCGTCCCGACCCATCGGAGCCGAGGAGGTCTTCGCCGCATGAGAATCGCCGTCGGGCAGTTCGCCTCCGCGGAGGACTGGACCCAGAATCTCAGAACCTGCCAGGCCTTGATCGACCAGGCCGTGGCGGGCGACGCAGGCCTGCTGGTGCTGCCCGAGGGCTCGCTCGCGCTCTTCGTCGACGAGCCCGCCCGCATCAGGCAGGCCGCGCAGCCCCTGGACGGGCCGTTCGTCAGCGGGCTGGTCGAGCGTACGCGCGGCTCGGCCACCACCGTGATCGCCGGCGTGCACGTCCCCGCCGGCGACGGCCGCGTGCACAACGTCCTGGTCGCCGCCAGGGACGGCGAGCTCGTCGCCACCTACACCAAGCTGCACCTGTACGACGCCTTCGGCCGGCGCGAGTCCGACAACGTCGTCCCCGGCACGAACGCCCCCGTCGTGATCGACTGCGCGGGCTGGAAGGTCGGCATGATGACCTGCTACGACGTGCGCTTCCCCGAGATGGCCAGGCTGCTGGCCGACCAGGGCGCCCAGATCATCGCGCTGCCCACCGCGTGGGTGCGCGGCCCGGCCAAGGAATGGCACTGGGAGGTCATGGTCACCGCCCGCGCTCTGGAGAACACCTGCTACGTGGCCGCCTCCGGCGAGTGCGGCCGGCGCAACATCGGGGCCAGCATGGTCGTCGACCCGCTCGGCATCATCCGCTCCCGGCTCGGGGACGCCCCGGGGATGCTCTGGGCCGACGCCTCGGCCGGTGAGCTGGCCGACGCCCGGCTCACCCTGCCCGTCCTCGAGAACCGGCGCTTCGCCGTCGACCCACGATTGGAGCGACATGTCTAAGCACGCGACGCGGGTGACGGCCGCCCTGCTCGGCGCGGCCCTCCTGGCGGCCGGATGCGGCGCCAACCCGGAGGAGGCGGAGGGGGTGCTCGACTCCCAGCAGCCCAAGGGCACGACCGCCGCCCAGGCCAAGGACCAGGCGCTGCACGACCGCCTGCCCGGCAAGGTCAAGCAGGCGGGCAAACTCGTCTCGGTGAACAATGGCTCCTTCCCGCCGTACGAGATCGCCGGACCCGACGGCAGGTCGCTGACCGGTGCCGCCGCCGACATGTCCGAGGCGCTCGGCCAGGTGCTCGGGGTCAAGATCGAGCACGTCACGGTGGACGGCCTGCCCAGCTCGCTCACCGGCATCGCCTCCGGGCGCTACGACTTCGCCATCGGGCCCGTCGGCGACTTCCGCGACCGGCAGAAGTCCAACGACTTCGTCGACTGGGTCAAGGAGTTCGTGGTCTTCGCGGTGCCGAAGGGAAACCCGAACAAGATCGGCTCGCTGACGGACACGTGCGGGCTGAAGATCTCCGTCATGGCCGGCGGCTCCGCCGAGAGCGTGATCAAGGGCCAGTCGCGGACGTGTGCCGAGGAGGGCAAGCCGAAGATCAACGTGCAGTCGTACAAGGACCAGCCCACCTCCGTGCTGGCGGTCAGCTCCGGACGGGCCGACGCGTTCTTCTCTTCCCAGGCGCCGCTCACCTACTTCGTGGACCAGGCCGGCGGCGAGCTCGAACTCGCCGGCAAGGGGCAGTCCAACGGGTTCGACGACCTCTACCAGGGCGCCGTCGTGGCCAAGGACTCGCCGCTGCGCGACGTGCTCAAGGACGGCATCCAGAAGCTGATGGACAACGGTGCGTACGACAAGATCATGGACAAATGGGGCACGTCCGACAACAAGTTGGACCAGGCCGGCGTGAACCTGGCGAAGTCATGAGCCTGCCCGACGTCGACGTCGCGGGCGCCGCCCGCACCCGCCACCCGCTGCGCTGGGTCGCCTCGATCGTCCTGCTCGTGCTCGGGGCCCAGCTCGTGAGCCTGCTGGTCACCAACCCCAACTTCCAGTGGGACGTGGTCGGCCGGTACGTCAACGCCCAGATCATCGGCCAGGGCATCTTCACCACGCTGCTGCTCACCGTGATCGCCATGGCCGTGGGCGTCGTCCTCGGCGTGCTGCTCGCCATCGGCCGGCTGTCGGAGAACCCGGTCGCGCGGGCCGCCTGCGGCCTGTACGTGTGGTTCTTCCGCGGCACCCCGGTGCTGGTGCAGCTCGTGCTCTGGTACAACCTGTCGTACCTGCTGCCGGAGATCTCGTTCGGTGTCCCGTTCGGGCCCGAGTTCGTCAGCGCCGACACCAACGTGCTCATCACACCGCTGCTCGCCGCCATCCTCGGCCTCGGCCTGAACGAGGGCGCGTACATGGCGGAGATCATCCGCGGCGGTCTCATGTCGGTCGACCACGGCCAGACCGAGGCGGCCTCCGCGCTCGGCATGAGCGGCGCCAGGACCTTCCGCAGGATCGTGCTGCCCCAGGCGATGCGCTTCATCATCCCCCCGACCGGCAGCCAGGTCATCAGCATGCTGAAGGCCACGTCGCTGGTCAGCGTCATCGCGCTGGCCGACCTGCTCTACACCGTGCAGTCCATCTACAACCGTACGTTCCAGACCATCCCGCTGCTGATCGTCGCCTGCCTCTGGTACCTGATGATCACCTCGATCCTGTACGTCGGCCAGTCGTTCATCGAGCGCCACTACGCACGCGGCGCCACCAGGAACGCCCCGCAGAGCTTCTGGTCGTTCCTGACCTTCCGCCGCCGCCCGACCCCGGAGGTGCCCTCGTGACCGTTCCCATGGTCCGCGCCCGCGGCGTGCGCAAACACTTCGGTCACCTGGAGGTGCTCAAGGGCATCGACCTGGAGGTGTGGCAGGGGGAGGTCGTGGTCGTCCTGGGGCCGTCCGGGTCGGGCAAGTCGACGTTCCTGCGCTGCGTCAACCACCTGGAGACCATCGACGGCGGCTCCATCCACGTCGACGGGGAGCTGATCGGGTTCGAGGCGTCCGGTGGCCGCGTACGGCACCTGCGCCGGCGGCAGGTCACCCGCCAGCGCAGGGAGATCGGCATGGTCTTCCAGCAGTTCAACCTCTTCCCGCACTACACCGTGGTGCAGAACGTCATCGAGGCCCCCGTCGGCGTCCGTGGCGAACCCCGCGACCAGGCCAAGGAGCGCGCGCACGCGCTGCTGCGCAGGGTCGGGCTGGAGGAGAAGGCGCACGTCTACCCCCGCCAGCTGTCCGGCGGGCAGCAGCAGCGCGTGGCCATCGCCCGCGCGCTGGCGATGCGGCCCAAGCTCATGTTGTTCGACGAGCCGACCAGCGCCCTCGACCCCGAGCTCGTCGGCGAGGTGCTCGCCGTGATGAAGGGCCTCGCGGAGGACGGCCTCACCATGATCGTGGTGACCCACGAGATCGGGTTCGCGCGGGAGGTGGCCGACCGGGTGGTGTTCATGGACGACGGCGTCGTGGTCGAGTCGGGCGTCCCCTCCGACGTGCTGGACCGCCCGCAAAGCCCGCGCACGAAGGCCTTTCTGGGGCGCGTACTCTGACCGGGTGGAGACCGAGCGACTGATCATGCGAAGGTGGCGCGAGAGCGACCACGTGCCCTTCGCGGCCATGAACGCCGACCCCGAGGTCATGGAGCACTTCCCCGCGACGCTCACCCGGGAACAGAGCGACACCATGGTCGGCCGGATCGAGGAGGGTTTCGACCGGCACGGCTTCGGGTTGTGGGCACTGGAGGTGCGCGGGAGCGGGCTCTTCATCGGCTTCGCCGGGCTGGTCTGGCAGAGGTTCGACGCCCCCTTCCTGCCCGCCGTCGAGGTCGGCTGGCGGCTGGCCCGCCCGGCGTGGGGGCACGGCTACGCCACCGAGGCGGCCGGGCGGGCCGTCACGTTCGCCTTCGCCGAGGCGGGGCTCGACGCCCTCATCTCCATGACGGCCGTGGGCAACGTGCGCTCGCGTGCCGTGATGGAGCGGCTCGGCATGACCCGCGACCCCGCCGAGGACTTCGACCACCCCGGCGTCCCCGAGGGCGGCCCGCTGCGCCGTCACGTCCTCTACCGGCTCAGGCGCGGAACCCCGTGAAGATGATCTCCAGCGTGCGGCCGCGCCGGAGATGGGCGAGGCCACGGTGCACGACACCGCCGACCCCGGCACGATCATCGTCGAGTACGCATTGGGGGCCGTCCTGCCCGGGACGGGGGAGGGTGTCGGCGTCCTTCATCGGCGTGCTCAGGGTCCGCGACGGGCGGATCATGCTGTGGCGCGAATACCAGGACGTGCTGCGGGTCGCCGCCGCCACCGGCCGCCTGCCCGACCTTCTCGCCTCGCTACCCGCCGCCTGACGACGGCGCAGGCAGTGCGCCTCGTGCCTTCCCCGTTCCGGCGCCGGAGAGCGAGTATCGTGATCGGCCCGTTCTTCCTGGCCGCGATGACGAGGTGACCGTGCACTTCCAGCATGCGAGTGAGATCTGGCGTGATTTTCCCGAGCTCGTCCCGGGGGTGATGTCCATGGCCGGCGTCACCGCCGACGTCCACGTGGACGACCGGCTCGCGAACTACGGTGAGATCGCCGCCAAGCGCCTGGCCACCTGCTCCGAGGGCGAGCTGCCGGAGATCCAGGCGTGGCGCCGGGCGTTCTCGGCGATGGGCCTGAAGCCGACGCGGTACCGCTGCGCGTCGGAGTCGCTGCTGCGCCGCTTCAGAAAGGAGGGCGCTCTGCCGCGGCTGCACCCGCTGATCGACCTGTGCAACGCGATGTCCCTCGCGTACGCGATCCCGGTGGCCGTCTTCGACGTCTCGCGGATCTCCTCCTGCGTCGAGGTCCGGTACGCGGCGGGCGACGAGACGTACGTGACCTTCTCCGGCGAGACGGAGCATCCGCCGCCCGGCGAGGTCGTCTTCGCCGACGCCGAGGCGATGGCGCACGCCCGCCGCTGGACCAACCGCCAGAGCGGCCACTCAGCCGTGCGCGGCACCACGAGCGACGTCCTGATCGTCGCGGAGGCCCTGCACGACACGGCCCGCGCCGACGTCGAGGCGCTCGTCGCCGCACTGGCCGGCGAGGCGCGCGACCTCTGGCCGGTCAGCCCGGAGCCCGCGGTCCTGACCGCCTCCTCACCGCGCTACAACTTCTGAGCGGTAAACGAAGCTCAGATCATTATTGGACGTTTAGGTTTTGACGGGACGTTTGGGTTTATAGAGGTAGCTGAGAATATCTGCATGGGTACGTCTGCTTCCATCCGAGCATCTGACGAGTGGGTGCCGGGTTCGGCTGATCTATCCATGAATGGAAACGAGCGCGTGAATACTAGAAGTCGGCAACCGCGAACGCCGCGCCATGGGCGGTTCGCGATACTAGCTCTGACCGGCGTCGTCGCCGGTGCCATGTTCCTTCCCGTGGGCCAAGGGGTGGCCAGCGCGAGCGCGGGTTACGTCGCCGTGGAGGCGGGAGGCCCGCCGTCCGCACCGGTTCGGCACGTCTCGAAGCCGAGGCGCGTCTCGAAGGAGAAGCCGATCCTGCGCAGCCCGCGCTGGCGCCCGCCGAAGATCGACATCATCGTCCACAACCTCAACCGCAACAAGAACAAGCATCGCCGCCACCACCGCGACGACGTCAGGGTCGAGCAGGTCCAGCCGCCGGTGGTCGAGAATGAGGACACCGAGCGCGAAGACCGCGACCACCGTGACTTCGACCACCGTGACTTCGACCACCGTGACCACGAGCGCGACGGCTTCGGCCACGACCGCGACGGCTGGTGGCCGATCGACGGTGATCTCACCGGATGGTGACTGCCAGGGCGGCTGACCCCAGGGCGGCGCTCGCCGCCACAGGTTGAGGCCCGCACGCAGGTCCCGCGGGAAAGGCCATCGACTGAGCAGCCGATGGCCTTTTCACGCGGCGCGCGTGATCGAGGTATACGGGTTCGGCTTCCTCGACACGATCGCCGCGCGCAACGTGCGCGGCTCCCAGGCCGCCGCGGGATAGCGCATCACCCCTGGTCCGACTCGCGTGGGCAGCAACGCCGGAGCATGCGCCGTTATTGACACCCGCCTGCGGGTTCCACCGTGGTGGCGCGTTCTCCAGCGACCTGGCGAGTTCTCCCTTCTCGACGCGAGTGGGCGCGGGATTCTCAACGGATGTGGCGGGGACAGGGCCCCACCCCCAGCCACCAAGAGCGGTTGCTGTGATGGGCCGCAAAGTGGCAGTGAGTAATGGCCACCGCGCCCGCGAGGTGCAGGACCAGCGCGAAGGCGACGATGCCCCCACGGCCCTTCCCACACGGCCCGACGTCGCGACCGGCGCCTGTTAAGGGGGCAGTTGGACCGGTTTTGGGGCGGATCCAGGATGGGCGTTACCCACGCCGGGTAGAGCTGACCGGTGACCGCACGAAACGGCAGACCGGCCGCGCACATGGAGCCGCGGCCCTGACACGCCAGCGACGCGACAGATCCCACCCGTCTCGAGCCGCGGGCCGCGACGGAACCTGCCCCCGGCCGACGGTGCTCACAGAGGCGTCCGGCGCAGCGCGGCCGTCCGCGCCGGCGAGGTCCATCCACGGAGGTCCATCCACGGAGGAGGCTCGCGCGACCGTATCCGCGGCAGGGTGTCCCCACGCGGAACTGGTGGAGCAGGTATCCGCTCGTAGACGGGGGAGAGGCGACGTCATGATCTCGTTTTTGCTCGCGGCCCAGCTCGGGCTGGCATCCGTGGTGTCCGCGCCCTCCCCGACGCCCATGCCATCGGAGTTGACCGACGCGCCCCGAGGTGGCTGCGCGTACACGCAGACAGGCGTGTACTGCAGCAACATCAACGGCATCGACGGCTACCTCAAGGCCAACTGCACCTGGCAGGGAGGCGGGGAGTTCTTGTGTGACAAGCCGCGCAAGCAGACCTGCACCAGCCCGGCCGACCAGGACACCGGCACGGCGGCCCTGGACTGCCGCCCGGTGGACGACTAGCACGATTCGGGGGAATGCTCGCCATGCTTCACCTGCGCACCATCATCGCCCGCGTCTTTCCTGCCGTCCTGGCCGGAGGCGCCGTCATCGCCATCGGTGGCCCGGCCGAGGCCGCGTCCGCCGGGGAGCCGCCGGCCCTGACCACGGGGAGCGCTCTGCCCACGGGGAGCGCCCTGCGCGTGCCCGGTACCCTCCGCGACAATTTCGCCTGCGGGCATGGGCCGGGCGGCCTCAAGATGACCATGCAGAGCGATCGGGAGATGGCCCAGGCGTGCGCCATGGCCGGCCAGGTCGCCAACGCCTACACCGCCGCGCCCCGGCAAGCCGGCGCCGATCGGGCCGTCTCGGTGACGGTCGACGGCGCGAGCTGGGCCTGCGTCCAGAAGAAGCAGGGCGACGACGACTACGTCGAATGCTCGCACGGCGGCGAGATGCTCTCACTGTCCACGTTCCACTCCGTGAGTTGAGCAGATCGCCGGGGTGAGGGGATCTCTGCGGTGAGGAGCTCCCGCATCCGTTCGATGCGGCCCGTGCCCGCGCTGAAAACCGCGTCTCGACTCGACTCCGGACCTATGGAGGGAGTGTTTCAGATGGACAGGATTTCGACCCGCGCCTCGATCGCGTTCATGGTGGCGGGGGCCTTGGCCACCGTCACCGTCGGCGGACTCGCCTCGGCCGCGTTCGCGAGCCGGCCGAGCGCCACCTCGCCTGCCGCCCACCTCGCCCCGGCGCTGGACCCGGCACCCGCCGATGCCGCCATCCGGGAGTACCAATGCGGCAGCCTCGGGCTGGCCGTGGTGGCGAACAGCTCCGAAGACAAGGAAGCCGCCTGCGAGACCGCCATGAAGGTGGCGAAAGCCGCCATCGAAGGCTCCCCTCCCGGCCCAGCAGGCGAAGCCGCCGGCCTGACGGTCGAGGTCGACGGGCAGACCTGGTGGTGCCGCGACCGCCAGAGCGACGAGGACGTGAACCCGCACGGCATGTGCGTGAACGGCAGCCGCGAGTCCGAAACGGTGCGCCTGTATTCGTGACCGTCCGAACGCGCTCCTGCGGGACTTCGCCCTCGACGACGCGATGCCCGGCACCGTCGCGACGGTGCCGGGCTCGACCGAGGTCGGCTACGACATCTAGGGCGACCACGCGGTCCTGGTCGCCCAGCGGCTGGTCCGGCTTCGGTTCAGCAACGGCGTGGAGAAGCGCGTTCCCGCTTCTGGGACGAGCTTTGCCGATGGCCTTCGGGTGTCAGGCCTGGATGGATCTCCAGGACTCCACAGTCGCTTCGGCAATGGTCTCGATGCGGTGTCCGTATGCCGGATGTCCATCAAATACGAAGCTGCCGTCCCTGACCGGGAGAGCGCAGAACGTAGCCCGGAAGTGCCCAGGCGGTCCGCCCGGCGGGAGCGGTGCGTATGCCGCCAATGGCGCCATGTCGTAGCCCGGCCTCGCCCCGTGCTTGTTCCGCGCTACCTGACGGGCCGCCACGCGAAGCAGCGCGTCAAGGCCCTGGTCCACGTAAAGCTGCAGCTGGCGGAACTGACCGTCGAGGTACTTCTCATGAGCTCTGGAAGGATGCTGCACGAGATACGCACAGACCACCAGCGCGTGCCACCTGTACATCCGGGCATCGGCCTGCTCTTCGGAGAGAATGGCATGGTAGTAGTCCACGCATGTGCCCAACGGGCCGGCAACTGCACCGCACTCGCACCGATCCACGACAGGGCTGTCCGCCATGATCTGCACCATAGGCGGCCAGTAGCAGCGCTGTCGACGAGATTTCGGCGCCGGTACATGTCCATACGAACGACCTGGCCTACCTTGCCGCCATGGTCCTCTGGACCAGCTCTTGGCGAAGCGCGCCCCAGCGACACAAGAGAAGCGGATTCGTGATCGCATGTGTGATCATGAAGCCACCTCTGTTTGATCTACTCCGCCAACAGTGTCCCTTCGGGAGGGGCGGGGCGTTCTCGGCCAGCGGATGAAAGTGCACCGCCAGCGCAAGCCGGGGGCGCGGATAGACAGCGGTGGATGGTACGACTAGGGCGGTGAAGAGGAAGGGTTGTGTATGGACGTCTTACAGCACTGTGTGGACTACGATGTGATCGGCTCCGGTAAGTTCAGCTCCGCCGCAGTCATCGGGCTGGACGGCGAACTCCTGGCTGCGTCCGAGGGGTACGCGCCCAGCCCCCAGGAGCGGCACGCAATCGTCGATGGATTCGAGGACCTCTCGCGGGTCGAGGCCGCCGGCCTGAAGCTGTGCGGCCAGAAGTTCTTCTTCATCTCGTTCACCGGTCGCTCCCTCTACCTCAAGAGGGGACCCGACGGCGCGATCGTGGTGAAGATCAAACGAAGTATCATCGTCGCGCAGTATGTCGCCCCGATACAGGCACCCGAAGCAGGCCCCATCCTCGAGTCCATTGCCGACGAACTGATCAGCGCTGGGTACTGATCACAGAGCAGGGCGGATGCGGGAGGTCGTCGCGTACACCACGTGGCCACACTGGTCGCGGGATAGCGGCACGTGCGGCCTGACCTTCCGCACGGATTCCCACGTGCGTCTGCACCGGGATCGGGCGCGGTGCGCGAATACGGTTCCCCTCCCGGCGTGCACGGCCCGGATCGTCGTTCACCCTCCCGGTCGTTGATCGCCTCAGAGCTTCGTGGCGACCGGATGCGGAGTCGTCACCACGGACGCCCTTCGTCGCGTGCTGCTGCAGGACCTGGACCAGCCGCTCCGGCTTGTCCAGGTGTTCGAGAACTTCAACCGCCGCGAACCGGTCGAAGTCTCTGGATGGCGTCCACTGGTTCAGGTCGACGCCGGGCGAGCCAGGCATCCACAGGCACGTACCTGCCTTGCCATCCCCAGTCGACCCGCAGGCACACGTCCAGCTCCGTCCATCCCGCTCCCACAGCTACGAGGATGAGCAGGACGGCCCGGCACCGAAATCGGTGCCGGGCCGTTCTGTTCGGTCTCTGTTCGGGCGGACGTTGCCCAGCAACTGCAAACGACGACAACTAACGACAAGGTTTTCCCAGCTCAGCGCCCGTTTCCCGGAAGATCGACGAGGCCGGGAAACCGCGCCGTCACACGTCGTAGTAGAGCTCGAACTCGTGCGGGTGCGGGCGCAGCCGGATCGGGTCGACCTCGTTCTCGCGCTTGTACGCCACCCACGTCTCGATCAGGTCGGGCGTGAACACGCCGCCCTCGAGCAGGTAGTCGTGGTCGTCCTCCAGCGCGTTGAGCACGTCGGTGAGCGAGCCGGGCACCTGCGGCACCTGGCGGGCCTCCTCCGGCGGGAGCTCGTAGAGATCCTTGTCGACCGGCTCCGGCGGTTCGATCTTGTTGCGGATGCCGTCTACGCCGGCCATCATCATCGCCGAGAACGCGAAGTAGGGGTTGCACGACGGGTCGGGCACCCGGAACTCGATGCGCTTGGCCTTCGGGTTGGAGCCCGTGATCGGGATGCGTACGCAGGCCGAGCGGTTGCGCTGGGAGTAGACCAGGTTGACCGGGGCCTCGTAGCCGGGCACCAGACGGTGGTAGGAGTTGACCGTCGGGTTGGTGAAGGCCAGGAGCGACGGCGCGTGCTTGAGCAGGCCGCCGATGTAGTAGCGGGCGGTGTCGGACAGGCCCGCGTAGCCGACCTCGTCGTAGAAGAGCGGCGAGCCGTCCTTCCACAGCGACTGGTGGCAGTGCATGCCGGAGCCGTTGTCACCGAAGATCGGCTTGGGCATGAACGTGACCGTGTGGCCGTATTCGAGCGCCGTGCTCTTGATGATGTACTTGTACAGCATCAGGTTGTCGGCGGTCCTGAGCAGCGTGCCGAACTTGAAGTCGATCTCCGCCTGACCGGCCGTGCCGACCTCGTGGTGCTGCATCTCGACCTCGATGCCGCACTCGATGAGGTTGCGCACCATCTCGGAGCGCAGGTCGGTGAAGTGGTCCATCGGCGGCACCGGGAAATAGCCGCCCTTGTAACGCGGCTTGTAACCGAGGTTGCCGCCCTCGGTCGCCTTGCCGGTGTTCCAGGCGCCCTCGATCGAGTCGATGTAGTAGTAGCCGGCGTTCTGCCTCGTCTCGAAGCGCACGTCGTCAAAGATGTAGAACTCGGCCTCGGGGCCGAAATAGACCGTGTCGGCGATGCCGGTGCCCTTGAGATATTCCTCGGCCTTGCGCGCGACGTTGCGCGGGTCACGGCTGTAGGCCTCGCCGGTCAGCGGGTCGTGCACGAAGAAGTTGATGTTGAGCGTCTTGTGCTGCCGGAACGGGTCGACCACGGCGCTGGTCGGGTCGGGCAGCAGCAGCATGTCGGACTCGTGGATCGCCTGGAATCCACGGATCGACGATCCGTCGAACATGAGTCCGTCGGTGAAGACGCTCGCACTGAAGTTCTCTACCGGAAAGGTGAAGTGGTGAGTCGTCCCCGGCAGGTCGGTGAACCTGACATCGACGAACTGCACCCCTTCGTCACTGATGAACTTCAGGACGTCGTCGGCGGAGTTGAACACTCTCGAACCTCCCTGGGGACTGGCTATCACGCCGACGCTAGAACTCGGCCGTTTCCACCCGGTGTCTCGATTGTTTCGCACGTGTTACGCGGAGTCACGTGGGCTTCGACGCCTCGCACTGTCCGTGTGCCGGACGGGACGTCCTCCAGCGCGTACGGGTCCGGACACGCCGGTGGGCGGCTCGGCCGTCTTGAGGAAAGCTGCGGGGTCGCCGCCGAACAGCGTCCGCCTGTCGAGGCAGGCAGCGCCCGCGTCCGCTTCAGGCTTCCCGGGATCCGGGCCGTCCGGGGACGACGGCCATGCACCCGGTGGGGACCAGCACCGTGACGCGGCCGGGTCACGAAGCGGACCGCCTCATCGGGCGGCTACCGTTGACTCCATGAGCGGCAAGGAACCTCGGTGGACACAGACGTGGCTGGGCGGGCTCCGCTCCGCCGGGGTCGATCTCGGATACCCGGGTGAGCGCCTCGGGCTGCCGGAGGAGGGCAGCGGGTCGATCGCCGGCTGGGGCCGCAGGATCGCCGCGCTCGTCATCGACTGGATGATCTGCACGTGGGTCGTCGTGCAGTTGCTGTTCGGGATGAACCCGGCCGAGTCGCCGTGGGCGCCGGCGCTCGCCTTCGCCGTGCAGTATCTGCTCCTGGTCGGCCTCATGGGGCAGACCTTCGGGCACCGTCTGGCGGGCATCAGGGTCGCCGCAATGGACGGCGGCGATCCGCGGCTGCTGCCCGTGCTGGTGCGCACCGTGCTGCTCGCCCTGGCCCTGCCTGCCCTGATCTGGGACCGCGACCACCGAGGGGTGCACGACCGCGTGTCCAACACCATGGTCGTGCGCATGTGAGCAAGCAAAAGCCTTACCGGGTAGGTAATTGAACTCGGTATGGTTTATGCTGTCCGCATGATGATGGCGGGGCTCAGGGAGCGGAAGAAGGAGCAGACGCGCCGGCGCATCTCCCAGGTGGCGCTGCGGCTGTTCGACGAGCGTGGTTACGATCAGGTGACCGTCAACGAGATCGCCGAGGCGGCCGGAGTCGCCAAGGTGACGCTGTTCAGCTATTTCCCCACCAAGGAGTGCCTGGCCACCGACGGGGTGCAGGACGACATGGCCGCCGTCGTGACCGGCCGCCCTGAGGGGTGCTCGCCGATCGGGGCCCTGCGCGCGCACTGCCGGGCGACGGCCGTGCCGTTGGCCAAGGACATGGACGTCGAGACGCTGATCACCAGGATTCGCGTGATCTCGTCCAACCCCGCCCTGCTGGCCGCGGTGCACGGAGCTCAGATGAGCCAGCGTCACGAGCTGGCCGCGGCCCTCGCGGACGGCCGTGAGCCGGATCTGACGGCGCACCTGATGGCCGCGCAGATCACCGCCGCCATCACCACCCTCCAGGAGGCCTTCTTCCATCGGCTCGCCGCGGACGCGTCGCTGGAGCAGGCGGCCGGCCGGTTGGCCGCAGACGTCGAGGTGGCCTTCGACCTCCTGGAGCACGGGCTGACGCACGTAAAAGGAGAAGCATGAAGAAGGGCATCAACTATGACACGGGGTTCCTCCCGGGCGACGACCTGAGCCGCAGGTCGTTCGACCTCGAAGACGTCGAGCGCGACATGCGCACCATCGCCCGCGACCTGCGCTGCGACTCGGTCCGCGTCTCCGGCCGCGACCCCGGGCGCATCACCGCCGCCGCCGAACGCGCCGTCGCGGCCGGCCTGGAGGTCTGGTACGCCCCCTTCCCCGTCGACCTGACGGAGGACGAGATGCTGGCGCTGTTCACCGAGTCGGCCGAGCGTGCCGAGGCCCTGCGCCGCGCCGGCGGCGACGTGGTGCTGGTCACCGGCTGCGAGCTCACCGTCTTCGGCCACGGTTTCATGGAGGGGGCGGCCTACCGCGACCGGCTCGACACGATCATGACCGCCGACGTGCAGTGGTGGACGACGCTCATGCAGGTCATGCCGCGCTTCAACGCCTACCTGGCGAAGGTGGCCGAGACCGTGCGGCCGAGGTTCGGAGGCCGGCTCAGCTACGCCGCCGGGCCGTGGGAGCCGGTCGACTGGGCGCCGTTCGACGTGGCGGGCGTGGACGCCTACCGCGCGGCGTACAACGCGCACGACTTCACCGGCGAGCTGCGGGCGCACTTCAAGCAGGGCAAGCCGGTCGCGGTCACCGAGTTCGGCACCTGCCCCTACCAGGGGGCGGGCGAGCGGGGCGGCTCGGCCTGGGTGGTGCCGGAAGGCGCGGTGCGCGACGAGGGGGAGCAGGTCCGCTATTACACCGAACTGATGGACATCTTCGAGCAGGAGGGCGTCGACACCGCCCTGTGGTTCACCTTCGCCGCCTACAACAGGACCGGCGAGGACGACCTCGGCTCCTACGGCGTGGTCAGGATGCTCGACGAGAAGAGGTGGAAGCCCAAGGAGATCTTCCACACCATGGCCGCTAGGAACGCGAGCAGCTGAAGATGGCCGTGCCCGGGAGGTGACGGCCGCGCAGCGGGCTCCAGCCGCCCCACACCCGCTCGTGCCCCTCGGGCCATTCGGGCTCCAGCAGCCCGGTGACGGTCAGCCCCGACTCCACCAGCAGATTCACCCAGTCGCCCATCGTGCGGTGGTGCTCGGCGTACGTCACGGCGCCGTGCTCGTCGCGCTCCACGTAGGGGGAGCGGTCGAAGTACGGCCGGTCGGACGTGAGACCGCGCGGCCCGGGATCGTCGGGGAACGCCCACCGGACGGGATGGCTCACCGAGAACACGAACCGGCCGCCCGGCCGCAGCACCCTGCGCACCTCGCGGAACACGGCGAGGGGATCGGCCGCGAACGGCAGCGCTCCGTACGCCGAGCAGGCCAGGTCGAAGGAGCCTGCGGCGAACGGCAGCGACTCGGCGTCGGCCTGGAGCACGGGAACGCGCAGGCCGGTGCCGAGGTCGATGCGCCTGGCGTGGAGCAACTGCCGGTAAGAAAGGTCGAACGCGGCGACCTCGGCACCCTGTGACACCAGCCACCGGGCGCACTGCGCCGCCCCGCAGCCGATCTCCAGCACCCGCCGGCCCCGCACCTCTCCGAGCAGGTGCGCGTCGGCCTCGTCCACACCTTCAGGGCACCAGACGAACCCGCTGTCGCGCAGGAAGCCGCCGTGCTCGGCCTGGTAGTCGTCGGCGTTGCCGTCCCACCAGCCGCGATTGGCCCGCGAGGAGACCGACGACACTAGCGCATCTTGGGGCCGCGCGGCATGCGGGCGCCCTTGGGCATCGGCCCCTTGGGCATCGGCATGTTCTTCGGGAGTGACCGCAGGCGGTCCTTGACCTCGTTGACCGCGGGCTTCTTCAGGTTGCGCGGCAGCTTCATGATGTGGCGCTGCAACTTGCTGATCGGCACCTGGCCTTCGCCGTCGCCGCACTGGATGTCGTAGATCTCGACGCCCAGCACCACCCGCGCGACCCGCTTCTTCTCCGCCGCCAGCATCTTCGCCACCCGGTTGCCCGGCCCCTCCGACACCAGCACGACGCCCGGATAGCCCACCACGAGGTGGATGAGGTCCTGGTCGCGGTTGACCGCGATGGCCGGGGTGACCTGCCAGTTGCCCCGCATGCCCTCCAGCACCGCCGCCGCGGCGCCCGTCTGGCCGTGCAGGATCGAATATTGCGCCTTCTGCGCCAGCTGGCCGAACACCACCAGCCCGACGGTGAACGCGGCCAGCACGCCGATGAACACCGAATACCACAAGTAGTCCGTGACCAGGCCGATCACGACGACCACGGCCAGCGTGCCCACCGCCGAAAGGAAGACGATCGGCATCCCCTTGGGATTGGCCTGCTTGATGATCTTCGCGATCATGCGGAGCTGCTTGATGCGCCCCGGCTTCTCTGGGTCCTCGGACTTTGCCATGCTCAGAAGGATACAAACCAACTGGTGCAGGAGGGAAAACGCGGCCCGGCCATTTTCGCTTCCGGTCTGGATCGTGACCTTGGCCGCCCGCCGGCTCGCCCTCCACCGCCTGCCCGCGCGAGCCATGCACGGGGACCGGCCTCGCCGTTGCGCACGAGCGCCGGCTGGGTGCGCGTCGCCGGCCGGCGGGCAGCCGGTTGCCCGGCCCCAGCACGTCCACCTCGGGGGCGAGAGTGTCCGCGACCGCCTCCACCGGCGCCCAGGACGGCGCGGCCACCGCCCTGCGCTCCTGTCCGGAACAGCCGGTACGGGTGATGGACGGCGACGGTGGCTGGTAAGCCGCTGGTGCGGATGAGAACGCCCGTGCCTCGTGGTCCTCCCGTCGGCGGCCCGGCCGTGCGGCCATGCAGGTCATGCTGACAGCCGCCGGACACGGCGGGGCCCCGGGCGGCGCGCACCCGGGGCCCCGTCTGTGCCGATCAAGCGGTCTGGCGTGCCTCGATGGCCTGCTTGTAGAGCCTGCCCGCCCGGTAGGACGAGCGGACCAGCGGACCGGACAGCACACCGGCGAACCCGATGGTCTCGGCCTCGGCCTGCAGCTCGACGAACTCCTCCGGCTTCACCCATCGCTCCACCGGGTGGTGGCGCGGCGTGGGCCGCAGGTATTGGGTGATCGTCAGCAGGTCGGTGCCGGCGGCGTGGAGGTCGCGCATGGCCTCGGTGATCTCTTCCCGCGTCTCGCCCATGCCCAGGATCAGGTTGGACTTGGTGACCAGTCCGGCCTCGCGGGCCGTCGTGATCACCTGGAGGGAACGCTCGTAGCGGAAGGCCGGGCGGATGCGCTTGAAGATCCGCGGCACCGTCTCGACGTTGTGCGCGAACACCTCAGGCTTGCTGGAGAAGACCTCCTCCAGCTGGTCGCGGTTGCCGTTGAAGTCGGGCACCAGCAGCTCGACGCCGCAGCCGGGCAGCAGCGCGTGGATCTGCCGCGCGGTCTCGGCGTAGAGCCAGGCGCCGCCGTCGGGCAGGTCGTCGCGGGCCACGCCCGTGACGGTCGCGTAGCGCAGGCCCATCTGCTGGACGGACTCGGCCACCCTGCGCGGCTCGTCGCGGTCGTATTCCTTGGGTTTGCCCGTGTCGATCTGGCAGAAGTCGCAGCGGCGCGTGCACTGGTCGCCGCCGATGAGGAAGGTCGCCTCGCGGTCTTCCCAGCACTCGTAGATGTTGGGGCAGCCCGCCTCTTCACAGACCGTGTGCAGGCCCTCCCGGCGCACCAGCGACTTGAGCTCGGTGTATTCGGGGCCCGTCTTGAGCTTGGTCTTGATCCACGGGGGCTTGCGCTCGATAGGGGTTTCGGCGTTGCGCACCTCCAGGCGGAGGAGCTTTCGGCCTTCAGGAGCAACGGTCACGTTCTCAGCTTACGTCTCCCGCGAAGCGCGCCGTCCGAGGGGGCGTACGCGCTCACGTGACCAGGCCGAACCCGCCGATCGCCCGCGTTGCGGCCGGGGCGCGGCCCTCGTCGGCAGGCCAGGGTCGCGGGGCGCGGCCAGGTCCACGACCGCCACCGTCGCGGGGCGCTCGACGCCCGCCCGACGGCCGCGCACCGGGGAACCCGGGATGATCCACGGGCGTGACGCCGGCGTTCCCGGCACGGTCAGGTGCCGGTCCGGTCACCGGCGGAGCAGGTCTTCCTCGTGCAGGTCGTACGGCTCCATGCCGAGCGCCTCGGCCAGCCGCTTCTCCGCGATCGGCATGACCTCCTCGACCACGATGCGCCGGCCAGTCTCCGCCGACAACGAGGAGACGCCCACGCCGGGGATGCCGCACGGCGCGATGCGGTTGAACCAGCGCGGGTCGTTGGCGCAGTTGAGGGCGAAGCCGTGCATGGTGACGCCGCGCGTGACCCGCAGCCCGACCGCGCCGAGCTGGCGGTCGGGCAGGCCGAGAGTGGGGTCGCCGACCGCCCAGACGCCGCCGCGTCCGCGTATGCGCCTGGCCGTGACGCCGAAGTCGGCGCAGATCTGGATCATCACGTCTTCCAGGCGGCAGGCGTAGGCGACCACGTCGGTGATTGCCACGATGGGGTAGGCGACGAGCTGCCCTGGGCCGTGCCAGGTGAGCCGGCCACCCCGGTCGACGTCGATGACCGGGGTGCCGTCGGCAGGCCGCTCGTGCGGGGCGGTGCGCTTGCCCGCGGTGTAGACGGGCGCGTGCTCCAGGAGCAGGACGGTGTCGGTCAGCGCGCCGGCGACCCGTTTGTCGTGCACCCAGCGCTGCAGCGACCAGGCCTGCTCGTAGGGGACGTCGACACCTAGGCGGACGATGGCGAGTGCGTGGGGATCGTCCCCGTGGATGGGGCGCATGAGCCTATTGTGCCGTTCCCGAACCTTCGAAGGGTAATCAGGGGGTCAGCAACCGTGGCTCGATCCTGACCTCCTTGACCCCGCTGGCGCCGTCGTGCTCCAGCTTGTACGCGTAGCCGGCCGGCTCGACGGTCACGGCCTGGATGAACTCGGTGCCCACGTAGTGCAGCCCCACGCCCTCGTCGGCGGCGTAACCGCCGGGCAGTTCGCCGTCGGCCACCGACCTCTGCAGCAGCTCGCGGCGCTGCGGGTCGGAGTCGTAGTGGACGCCGCACGAGTAGGGCAGCAGGGCCATGCCCTCGGCCCACACCTGCAGTTCGGGGCCGAAGGAGTCGGTGTTGCCCCCGACGTGCCAGCACAACGCGCCCGCGCTCTGTCCGGACAGCACCACGCCCGCCTGCCACGCCTCGGCGAACGCTTCGTCGAGGCCGTGCAGCCGCCACAGCGCCATGAGGTTGGCGACGCTGCCGCCGCTGACGTAGATCATGTCCTGTTCGAGCATCCAGGCCCGGGGATCGGCCACGTTCGGCATCGGGAAGACCGTCAGGTGGCTCAGCTCGACGTCCCAGCCGGCGAAGGCGCCGTACATCTTGAGCAGCCAGTCGCTCGAGTCGCCGAGCGCCGTGGCGACCAGGCCGAGCTTCGGGCGGTCCTGTCCGGTCAGGTCGAGACCGTAGCGCAGCAGCGGGCTCGCCTCGATGAAGCTGTAGCGGCTGCTCGGGCGGAACGATCCACCGCCGATGGCGAGGATGTGCGACTGTCCTGACCGGCTCATGTCAAGGTTCTCCCGACGTGCTGAAAGAAGTGGAACGGCATCCTAGAGTACGGCGCTGAGCGCCTCGTCGAGACTGGTATGCGCGAAGCGGTAGCCCGAGGCGGTCAGCTTCGCCGGCAGGATCCGGTGGCCCGGGAGCAGCGCCTCGCGGGCGAACTCGCCGAGCCCCGCGGACAGCGCGAACGCCGGCACGGGGATCGGCATCGTGCTTCTGCGCAGGGTTTTCCCGAGTGTCCTCGTGAACTCGGCGTTGGTGACGGGGGAGGGCGAGGTGAAGTTGACCGGCCCCTCCACATCCTGATTTTTCAGGACATGTAGTGCGGCTCCCACCCAGTCGTCCACGCTGATCCACGACCAGTAC
>NZ_SMJZ01000119.1 GCF_004348345.1 Nonomuraea longispora | reverse complement strand
GCCGACGCCCCCGCTCCCGGCCCGCCCGTCCTGCCCGCGCCTGCCCGCGACCTGTGGCCGGACGGCCAGGCCCTCGCCCGCGGGGCACGTTCCCTCGTCACCGGCCACCATGCCGCGCCCGGCACGCTCGACGAGCTCGCCCGCCGCGCCGACTCGGCGGCGCTGCGGGTCGCGGCCGTGCTCGGCCGCCCCGTACGGCCCGTGGTCATCGTCCCCGACACCGCGCGGGACGCCGCCAGGCTGGCCGGCTCCGGACCTCTCGACGGGCTGGCGGCCGTGGCCGACGACGGCCGGGTAATCGTCGTCCCCGAGTCGTTCGGCAAGCTCACCTCCCTCGGCAAGGACGTCGTCCTCACCCACGAGCTGACCCACGTCGCCGCGGGCACCGGCGGACTGCCCGTCTGGCTCTACGAGGGCTTCGCCGACTACGTGGCCTACCGGGACGCCGGGCTGCCCGTGCGCACGGCCGCCGCCGAACTGGCCGCCGAGGTGCGGGCCGGGCGCGTGCCGACCGCCCTGCCGGGGCCCGAGGCGTTCGCCGTGGGCGGACCCGGCCCAGGACGGCTCGCGCTGGCGTACCAGGAGGCCTGGCTGGCGTGTCGCTTCCTTTCCCGCCGTTTCGGTGAGAGGAGCCTGGTGAGGCTCTACCGTGATGCGCAGGCCGCCGACGTCCGCGCGGCGCTCGCCGTGCTCGGGCTCTCCGTGGCCACGCTGACCGCACGGTGGCGCGTGTACGTGCGGGAGCAGCTCGCGTGAAGGGGGAGGGACATGAGCGGACGTCAGGACGCGGACGGCCCGTCGGAGGAGGCCGAGACGGGCGGGGAGACGAGCGGACCCGTTGACGGAGTCCACGCGGGAGCCGTGACGGCGCAGGACCGCGCGGGCGCCGCGACGGAGGACGGCCCGCCGGGCGCGTGGACACGTCACGAGCGTGGGCAGGGGGACGGCATGCCCGTGACGACGCCAGACCCTGGGCCAGACCCTGAGCCGGGTCCGGAGCCCGACCAGGGGCCCGCCCCCGGGCCGGATTCGGCGCCCGGCCCGGCTGAGCGCCGGTTCAGGCGGCAGGCCGCCGTGGTGCTGGGGGTGCTCGCGGCCGTGATCCTGGCCGTGGCCGCCTTCAGCACGCCGTGGCACGCCCTGACCGCGGGACCGCCCGACCCGGCGCGCGACTTCACCGCCGCCGAGATCGCCAGGGCGCAGGCGTTCGACGCGGCCACGTCCCTGCCGAGCTATCTCGGGCTGGCGCTCACGCTGGCCTTCGCCGCCCTGCTCGTGGCCACCCCGTTCGGGGCCAGGGTGCTGGGCCGGCTGAGAGGCCCCTGGTGGGTGCGGGTGATCGTCGGCGTCCTGGTGCTCACCGCGATCGTCGAGGCGGTCAGGTGGCCGCTCGGCGTCTGGTTCGAGACGGTGCTGCGCGACTACGGCCTGTCCACCCAGGACTGGGCGGGCTGGACCGCCGACCGGCTGAAGAGCCTCGGGGTGGAGGCCTTCCTGCTCTGCCTCATGCTGCTCGTCCTCGTCGCGCTGGCCCGCAGGATGCGGCGGTGGTGGATCCCGGCGGCCGCGGGGGCGTGCGCGCTGACCCTGGCGATGTCGTTCGTCTACCCGGTGGTTTTCGAGCCGCTGTTCAACGACTTCACGTCCATGCCACAGGGCTCGCTGCGCGACAACCTGCTGGACATGGCCGAGCGCGACGGCGTGCCGGTGCGGGACGTGCTGGTCGCCGACGCCTCACGGCGTACGACGGCGCTCAACGCGTACGTGTCGGGCTTCGGCGCCACCCGCAGGATCGTCGTCTACGACACGCTGCTCAAGGCCCCGCAGCCCCAGGTCGAGCTGGTCGTCGCCCATGAGCTGGGCCACGCGAAGGCCGACGACGTGCTCTACGGCACGCTCGTCGGCGCCCTGGGCGCGGCGCTCGGCGCGGTCCTGCTGTACCTCGTGTTCGGCTCGGTACGCCGCCGCGCCGGCGTCGCCTCGATCGCCGATCCACGCGCGGTCGGCGTGGTCATGGGCCTGATGACGCTGGGCTCGCTCATCATGGGTCCCGCCCAGAACGTGATCAGCCGCCACATCGAGGCCAGGGCGGACGTGCACGCGCTCGACCTCACCCGGGATCCGGCGACGTTCATCGCCATGCAGAAACGGCTGGCAGTTACCAATATTTCCGACTTGTCGCCGGATGCGGTGGAATATGTGCTGTATGCCTCCCATCCTTCCAGCCCTGAGCGCATCGCCCTGGCCCGCTCATGGGCCGAGCTGAACGGCGTCCCGGTGTCGTGACCCATGCGGACGTGCTCTTCGTCACGAACGACTTCCCGCCCAGGCCGGGCGGGATCCAGTCGTTCGTGCACGGGCTCGCGCTGCGCACGCCGGGTGTGATCGTCTACGCCCCCGCCTGGCCGGGGTGCGCGGACTTCGACCGGCGCCAGCCGTACCGGATCGTGCGGCATCCCACGCGGCTCATGCTGCCGACACCGGCCGTCGCGCGCCGGGCCGCCGCCCTGGTGGCCCGGCACCGCACGCGGACCGTCGTGTTCGGCGCGGCGGCACCGCTCGGCCTGCTCGCGCCGCGCCTGCGCGCGGCGGGCGCGCGGCGCGTGGTGATGCTCACCCACGGGCACGAGGCGTCGTGGGCGAGCCTGCCCGGATTCCGTCCCGCGCTGCGCAGTATTGCCGAGCACGCCGACGTGGTGACGTATCTGGGCGAGTACACACGGGCCCGCCTGGCGGCGGCCGTCCCCCCGGCCAAGCTCGTACGCCTCGCTCCGGGCGTGGACACCGCCCAGTTCCGCCCGGGCGCGGCCCGCCGGTCCGTCAGGGCCGAGCTGGGCCTCGACGACAGGCCGGTGGTGGTGTGCGTGTCCCGGCTGGTGCCCCGCAAGGGCCAGGACCAGCTCATCAGGGCCTGGCCGAAGGTGTCGCGGGCGGTGCCGGACGCCGTCCTGCTGCTGGTGGGCGACGGGCCCTACCGCGGGACGCTGGAGCGGCTGGCGGCGGGGCAGGAGACGGTCAGATTCACCGGTACGGTGCCGGCGGCCGAGCTGCCCGGCTACTACGCGGCCGGCGACGTGTTCGCGATGCCGTGCCGTACGCGGTGGAACGGGCTGGACGTGGAAGGGCTCGGGATCGTGTTCCTGGAGGCGTCGGCGGCCGGGCTGCCGGTGGTCGTGGGAGCCTCCGGCGGCACGACCGACGCGGTGCGGCCCGGAGAGACGGGCCTGGTCGTCGACGGCGAGGACGTCGACGACATCGCGCGGGCCGTCGTCGAGCTGCTGAGCGACCCCGGCAAGGCGCGCAAGATGGGGGCGGTCGGCCGCGGCTGGGTGGCGGCCGAATGGGCGTGGGACCACGTGGCCGCCCGCTTCCACGCCCTGCTCGCGGGCCATTCCTAGCCCTTGGCCGATCCCAGCGTGGGAGCGGCCACGAACTGTTCGCGCAGCTGCCGGAAGACGATGAGCGTCCCGTCCACGACCCGGCCACCGGCGCGAGCAAGGGGGTCAAGAGCCGAAGCCGCGGCGTGGAGGGCGTGGGGAGGCTCCGGCTGATCGGCGCGCGGACCCCTCCCGAAGGGCTGCGTCGCGGCTCAGTGCCCGCCGTACAGGTCGTCGATCTCCTGCTGGAAGTCGCGCAGCACCACGTTGCGCTTGATCTTCAGGGTGGGCGTGAGGTGCCCGCTGTCCTCGGTGATGTCGGCGGCCAGGACCACGAACTTCTTGATCTGCTCCGCCTTCGACACCGACGAGTTCGCCCGGTCGACCGCCGCCTGGATGCTCGCCAGCACCTCGGGGTCGGCGCGCAGCCGCTCGGCCGTCGCCCCCTCCGGCAGGACCTCGGGATCGAGGGTGACGAGCGCCGCCACGAACGGGCGGCCGTCTCCGACCACCATGGCCTGTGAGATCATCGGGTGGGCGCGCAGCGCGTCCTCAAGAGGGCCGGGCGCGACGTTCTTGCCCGCCGCCGTCACCAGGATCTCCTTCTTGCGCCCGGTGATCCGCAGGTAGCCGTCGGCGTCGAGTTCGCCGATGTCGCCGGTGTGGAACCAGCCCTCGGCGTCGACCACGTCGTCCGTGGCCGCGTCGTTCTTCCAGTAGCCGGCGAAGACGTTCCTGCCCTTGGCCAGGATCTCGCCGTCGTCGCCGATGCGCAGCGTGACGCCCGGCAGCGGCTTGCCGACCGTGCCGATCTTGTTGGCGCCCGGCATGTTGACCGAGCAGGGGGCCGACGTCTCGGTCAGGCCGTAGCCCTCGAAGACCTCGATGCCCACGCCCCTGAAGAAGTGGCCGAGCCGGTCGCCGAGCGCCGAGCCGCCGCACACCGCCGCGGAGAGCCGGCCGCCGGTGGCGGCGCGCAGCTTGGCGTACACCAGCCTGTCGAACACCGCCCGCCGCAGCCGCAGCCCGAGAGGCGCCCCGCCGGAGCTCTCGGCGCGGCTCCAGGCCACCGCGACGTCCACCGCGCGGGCGAAGATCGCGCCCTTGCCTCCCGTGATGGCCTTCTGCTCGGCGGAGTTGTAGACCTTCTCGAAGACGCGCGGCACGCCGAGCAGGAACGTCGGCTGGAAGCCCTGCAGGTCGGGGGCGACGTTCTTCATGTTGGGGGTGTGCGCCATGACGGCGCCCGCCTCGAACAGCACGACCTGGATCATCCGCGCGAAGATGTGCGCCAGCGGCAGGAACAGCAGCGCGGCCGGGTCCTTGCGGGCGAACAGCGGCTCCAGCGGCCCCCGCAGCACGTTGAGCGCGGTGAACAGCAGGTTGTCGTGGGTGATCCGGCAGCCCTTGGGCCGGCCGGTGGTGCCCGAGGTGTAGACGATCGTGGCCAGGTCGGAGGAGGAGACCCGCTTCCTGCGCTCGTCGACGGCGGAGGACGGGACACCCTCGGCGTCGAGCGTGCCGTCGATCCGCCAGACGGCCTTGAGCTCGGGCGCCGCCTCGCGCACGGTCTCCTCGTGCCCGTCGAGCTCGACGAACGCCGCCCTGGCCTCGCTGTCGGCGAGGATCCACGCCACCTGGTCGGCCGAGGAGGTCTCGTAGATCGGCACGGTCACCGCGCCGATGGACCAGATGGCGTAGTCGACGAGGGTCCACTCGTAGCGGGTGCGCGACATCAGCGCCACCCGGTCGCCGTGCTCGACGCCCGCGGCGATCAGCCCCCTGGCCACCTCGACGACCTGGTCGCGGAACTCGGCCGCGGTGACGGCGGGCCAGCCCGCGTCGGTCCTGCGGCGCATGACCACGGCGCCGGGCCGCTCCTCGGCCCGCGCGAAGACGGTGTCGGCCAGGCCGGCGGAGGCGGGCACGTCGACCATGACGGGGACGCTGTACTCGCGCACGGATCAACTCCTCTTCGTGACGAACTGGCCTGGACGTTACCGCGACAAATTACGCGCTGGTAGCTCCGTCACTGAGGCGTTATGTCCCGCCAGCAGGCGGGGCTCTTAGGATTTTCCCCATGAGGGTTCATGTGGTGAGCGACGTGCACGGCAGGGCCGACGCGCTGGCCAGAGCCGGCGACGGCGCCGACGCGCTCATCTGCCTCGGCGACCTGATCCTCTTCATCGACTACGACGACCACGCGCAGGGCATCTTCCCCGACCTGTTCGGCGCCGAGAACGCCTCCGCGTTCATCGCCCTGCGCACTGCCAAACGATTCGACGAGGCCAGGGCCATGTCGGCGCGGCTGTGGGCCAGGCTCGGCGGCGACCCGCGCGAGCACATCGAACGCAACGTGCGCGCCCAGTACGAGACCCTCTTCGCGGCCATGCCCGCCCCCGCCTACCTGACCTACGGCAACGTCGACGTCCCCGCCCTGTGGGCCGACTACCTCAGGCCAGGGCTGGAGGTGCTCGACGGGCAGGTCACGGAGATCGGCGGCCTGCGGTTCGGGTTCGTGGGCGGCGGGCTCAAGACCCCCTACCGCACCCCGTACGAGCTCGGCGACGAGGAGTACGCGGCCAAGGTCGAGGCGGTCGGCGAGGTCGACGTTCTGTGCTGCCACATCCCGCCGGCCCTGCCCGAGCTGCTCTACGACGTGGTGGCCAGGAGGTTCGAGCGCGGCAGCGAGGCCACGCTGGAGGCGATCAGGCGCACCCAGCCGCGTTACGCGCTGTTCGGCCACGTGCACAACCCCCTGCACCGCCGCACCCGGATCGGGCGCACCGAGTGCGTCAACGTCGGCCACTTCCGGGGGCTGGGCGTCCCGTACGTGCTGGAGTGGTGAACGCGGAAGGCGCCGTACGTCCCGCGCGGCGTGTTGTGCATTACGGTGGTCGCATGGCTGATCGCACCACTTCGAGCACCACCGTCAGCGCCGGTCGCGCCGATGTCATGGCGGTCATCGCGGACTTCCCCGCCTACCCGGAATGGGCGGGGCAGGTCAAGAGCGCGGAGGTCGTCTCCACCGGTCCCGACGGCAGGCCGCGGCAGGTGCGATTCGCCCTCGACGCCGGCCCGATCAGCGACACCTACACCCTCGGCTACACCTGGCACGACGACGACGGCGTGAGCTGGCAGGTGGTCGAGCCGGGCAAGATGGTCTCCGACCTCAGGGGGAGTTACCGGCTGGCCGGCACGGGCAGTGACACCGAGGTGACGTACGAGCTGACGGTCGATCTCAGCGTGCCCATGATCGGCCTGATCAAGCGCAAGGCGGAGAAGGTGATCGTGGACACCGCGCTCAAGGGTCTGAAGAAGCGCGTCGAGGGCCGCTGAGTTGAGCCCGCGGGTTCTGCTCTTCACCGGCAAGGGCGGCGTCGGCAAGACCACGGCCGCCGCCGCGACCGCCACGCTCGCCGCCGCCCGCGGCCTCAAGACGCTGATCGTCTCCACCGACACCGCACACTCGCTGGCCGACGCGCTCGGCGCCGAGCCCGGCGAGATCGCGCCGGGGCTCCACCTGCACCAGGTCGACACCCAGAAGACGCTGGAGCGCCACTGGGGCGAGCTGCGCGAATACGCCCGGGGCGTCCTGGTGGAGCTGGGCCTCGACGAGGTCACCTCCGAGGAGATCACCGTCCTGCCCGGCGCCGAGGAGGTCATCGCGCTGCTGGAGCTGCGCGAGCACGCCCGCGAGGGCCGCTGGGACGTGATCGTGGTCGACTGCGCGCCCACCGCCGAGACGCTGCGGCTGCTGGCCCTGCCCGAGGCGCTCGACTGGCACGTCAGCAGGCTGATGCCGGTGGGCCGCAAGCTCGTGCGGCTCGTCTCGCCGTTCGTGCGCAGCGTGGCCCACGTCAGCGCGCCGGGCGAGGACGTCATGAACGCGGGCGAGCGTTTCCACCGCGGCCTGATGGAGGTGCGCGAGCTGCTCACCGGCGACCACGCCTCCGTGCGGCTCGTGCTCACGCCGGAGGCCGTGGTGCTCGCCGAGGCCAGGCGCACCATGACCTCGCTCAACCTGTACGGCTACCGCGTCGACGCCGTCGTCGCCAACCGCGTCTTCCCCGCGGGCGACGCCGACGAGTGGCGTGCGCGGTGGGTGGAGGCGCAGTCGAGGCTGCTGACCGAGGCGGAGGAGTCGTTCGCGCCGCTGCCCGTCCACGTCGTCCCCTACCTGCCCGCCGAGCCCGTCGGCAGGAAGGCCCTGGCGGAGCTCGGCGCGTCGATGTACGGCGAGTCCGACCCGTTCGCCCCGCACACGATCGAACCGCCGCTGCGGATGAGCGCCGACGGACTGGCCCTCGCCCTGCCCGGGGCTGACCGCGACGACATCGACCTGGCGCGCAAGGGCGACGAGCTGATCGTCACCGCAGGCCCCTACCGGCGGATCCTGGCGCTGCCGGCCGCGCTGGCCCGACGTAAGATCAGTGCGGCCTCGCTCCGCGACGGCGTGCTCAGCGTGCGGTTCGGCGATCCCGCGTGACGGCGATTTCTGCATTACCGTTCAGGTCGGGGAACGAGTCCGCGACCTGACGAGTCGAGGAGGACGAGCGACCCCATACGCAGGGAGGGCCACATGACCGAGAGCAACGACAGAGATCCGATCGGGACCGTCGCCGACGAGGCGCGCAAGCTGTTCGAGTCGATCCAGGGGCGGGCCACCCGCCAGGTCGGCAAGTCCGTGTTCAACTCGTTCACCGGCAGCGCTCGCAGAGAACGCGACGTCTGGGAAGAGGCGGTGTCCGAGCCGCACGACGAGTACATCTGCCGTGCCTGCCCGGTCTGCCGGGCGATCGCCGCTCAGCGCGAGTCCGGCTCCGACGTGACGGGGCACCTGGTGGCCGCGGGCGGTGAACTGTTCGCTGCCGTGCGCGGCGCGCTCGACGTGCTCAGCAAACCGCCCGCCCCCCGCAGGCAGCGCGACGACCGGGATCGCCGCGACAATGTGGAACACATAGATCTGGGATAGGGAGACACGGGCAATGCTCACGATCGGTGTCGACATCGGCGGAACCAAGGTGGCCGCCGGTGTGGTCGACGACGACGGCGAAATCGTCGAACACACGCTCAGGCCCACCGCCGCCGACCGCCCTGAAGTGGTGGCCGAGACGGTGGCCGACGTCGTTCGCGAGCTGTCGAAGGGCAGACAGGTCGAGGCGGTCGGGGTCGGCGCGGCCGGGTTCGTCGACGAGACCAGGTCGATGGTGCGCTTCGCCCCCAACCTCGCCTGGCGCGAGGAGCCGCTGCAGAAGAAGATCAGCGGCCTCGTCGGCCTGCCGGTCGTGATCGAGAACGACGCCAACGCCATGGCCTGGGGCGAGACCCGGTTCGGCGCGGGGCGGGGCCAGTCACACGTGGTGTGCGTGACGCTCGGCACCGGCATCGGCGGCGGCCTGGTCTTCGACGGCGCGCTCTACCGCGGGCGCTGGGGCATGGGCGCCGAGCTGGGCCACATGCAGGTGGTGCCCGGTGGCCGGCTGTGCGGCTGCGGCAACGTCGGCTGCTGGGAGCAGTACGCCAGCGGCCAGGCCCTCGTCAAGGAGGCCAGGCAGATCGCCGAGGCGCAGCCGGAGCGGGCCGAGATCCTGCTGGGGCTGGCCGACGGCAAGATCGAGGGCGAGGAGGTCACCGAGGCCGCGCGGCTGGGCGACGACGCCTCGCTGGCCGCGTTCGGCAACCTCGCCGACTGGCTGGGCCAGGGCATGGCCGATCTGGCCGGGGTGCTCGACCCCGGCTGCTTCATCGTGGGCGGCGGGGTGTCCCGCGCCGCAGACCTGTTCATCGACCGGGCCCGCGACACCTTCGCCGAGCGGCTCACCGGGCACGGGCACCGGCCGCTGGCCGAGGTCAAGCTGGCCGAGCTGGGCGCCTCCGCCGGCGTGGTGGGCGCCGCCGACCTGGCCAGGCGCCGCTAGCCGTTCATACGTGACGATCCGCGTAGCGACCTACAACCTGCACGGGTTGCGCGACGACGTTTCCGCGCTGACCAGGGTCATCACCGCCATGCGCGCCGACGTGCTGTGCGTGCAGGAGGCGCCCAGGTTCGTACGCTGGCGGGCCAGGCGCAGAGCGCTGGCCGCCGCCGCAGGGCTGCGTCCGGCGACCCCGGGCAGGGTCGGCGGCGTCGCCGTGCTCACCGGGCCGCGCGTCAGCGTGCTGCACGCCGAGAGCCACGCGCTGCGGGCCTTCTTCGGTCTGGAGCGGCGCGGGTTGGCGATCGCCGTGGTGGAGGCGGAGGGGGCGCGGCTGGCCGTCGGCTCGCTCCACCTCGACCTCAACGACCCCGCCAGGGTGCACCACGCGGCGGAGGCCGTGGCCCTGGTGGAACGCGCGGCCACCGGGCTCGACGCCACGATGGTGCTCGGCGGCGACATCAACGAGCAGGACCACCAGCCCGCCTGGCGCTATCTCGCCGGGCGGCTGGCCGACTGTTACGCGGTGGCGCCCAAGGGCGACGGCCTGACCTTCCCCGCACGGCGGCCCTCGGCGCGCATCGACGGGGTGTTCGCCGCGCGCGACACGCGGGTCGTGTCGTGCGGGGGAGTGGACGCCCCGATGGCCGATCTGGGTGCCGCCTCCGACCATCTGCCGGTCATCGCAGAGTTGCGAGTTGGGCTGTAACGGGCAAGAGGGGCCTGCGAGCCCGTAGCATTCAATCATGACCCGTCGCTCTCAGCGGCGTGCGCTCTCCTTGATCTTGGCGACGTCCGTGGCCTTGACACAGGCCTCGCCCGCCGCGCATGCCGATCCCCGTCCTGCCACGATCGAGGCGTGGCAGCAGTCGACCAGCGTGCGCCTCCAGGCCGACGGTTCGCTCTCCGACGTGCTCGCGGTCTCGGCCGACGACGTGTGGGCCGTGGGCCAGCAGGAAATCTGGGACGTCTGGAAGAACCGCGGCACCATCCGCCACTGGAACGGCAAGAGCTGGGCTGAGGTGCCGGTGCGCGACGCCACGGCCGCGGAAAACCTGCGCGGGCTGGCCGCCGTGTCGGCGTCCGACGTGTGGACGGTCGGCGACGGCCACGACGGGCTGCCCTATCTCGCGCACGGCGACGCGTCCGGGTTCGACAGAGTAAGGCCTTCGGGCCTGCGGGCGGGCGACTGGCTCGGCGGCGTCGACGCCAAGGCGGGGCGCGTCGTCGCGGTCGGCAGCCGCGAGAAGAACGGGCTCGTCCTCACCGGTCACGGCAACTCCTGGACCGTCCACGAGACCAAGGAGAAGGGCGCGCTCTACGCGGTGGCCGACGGCTTCGCCGTCGGCGACACCGGCACCGCGCCGCTGATCGTGCACCAGTCGGGCAGTTCGTGGAAGTCGATGCCGGTGCCCTCGATCCGCGGCGGCTACCTGCGTGACGTGCACGTCGACAACTCCAAGCGGGCGGTGGCCGTCGGAGGCGTCTACCACGGCCCCGGCGACATCACGCCGCTCGTGCTGACCTGGAACGGCAAACGCTGGCGCGAGCAGCGGCTGCCCCGCTCCGAGGCCAGGCTCTACGGCGTGACGGGCGACGGCAAGGGCCGCTACTGGATGGCCGGCTACGACCCGTCGCGGGCGGGGGAGCCGTTCATGATGCGCTGCGAGAAGGGCGAGTGCGAGATCATCCGCGGTCGCGCCAAGCACGGCAGGAGCAGCGTACGCCTGCAGGCCGTGGCCTATCTTGCCGGCAAGGGCGCGGTCTGGGCGGTCGGCCACGCGGTCGACACCGCCGACCGCTACACCGACGTGGTGGAGGCGTTCGCGCCGAAGACCACCACGGCGAAGTCGTAGCCGGGCTCCTACAGCCTGGCGCCGTCGTCCCAGCCGGAGTCGTTGGGCGGGCTGTCGCCCATGCGCACCACCAGCGCCACGAACCCGCCGATGAACGCCGCCACCGCCGTGAACAGCGCCCACCCCTCCATGTGCCAGTCGGCCATCACGGCGACCAGGAGGTAGGCCGGGCCGCCGAACAACGCCGCCCACGCCAGCTTGGTCGGCAGGTCGAGTTTGGGCAGGGGTGGCGGCGGAGGCGGGACGAAGTGCTCCGCTTCCTCGTCGTCATCGCCCTCGTCTCGCTGGTCGGTAGCGTCCTCGGGCTCGTCAGGACCGTGAGGGCCGGCGGAGGGCTCCTCCGGGGGCTTGACCACTCTGCGGGTGGGTTCGGCGGGGACGTTCTCGCTGTCCGGCCATGGCTGGTCGGCCGAGTCGCGCTCGGCGGTGTCGTTGAAGGACGCGACGATCTGCCGCCAGACCTCGTCCTCGTCACTCTGGGGCGTCACCTAGATGGGCCTCTCCACAGCGATCGCGACTTCCCCCTGGGTGCGATCAGTCCCTCTGCAAGGGTACCGAGGCATGTGTCCGGATGAAGCCGAGGCTCCCGGCAAAGATCCTGTCGGCATCGTTGTCCAGCGTCGCAACATGGTAGCTATCGGTAAGCTCCTCGATCGTGGCCTGCGGCACCTTCTCACGGATGATCGCCACACTGGCCGGCTTCACCACGTGGTCCTCGGCGCTGCGGTAGACCAAAAGCGGTTGTGTCACCTTCGCCAGGTCGGCCTGCACCAGCGACCACAACTCCGGCAGTGAGGCGGCGGCCTTCACCGGGGTGCGGGCGTAGGCGAGCTCGGTCACGCCGGGTTTCTTGACGTCGCCCGCGACGCCAGGCACCGACGGCACGAACCATTTCAGCAGGGGGGCCAGCCTCATCAGCGGCACGTCGTTCGCGATCGACGGGTTGACCACGATCACGCCCCTGATCGCCGGGCCGTGCACCTCGGCCAGCCGCAGCGCCAGGCAGCCCCCGAGCGACAGCCCCGCCACGAACACCTCCGTGCAGCGGCCCTGGAGGACCTCGAACGCCTTCTCCACCTCGGCGTACCAGTCCTCCCAGCGCGTACGGTTCATCTCCTGCCACCGGGTGCCGTGCCCCGGCTGGCGGGGCAGCGAGACGCTCACCCCGTGCGCGGCCAGGAACTCGCCCCACGGCCGGAGCGACTGGGGCGTGCCGGTGAACCCATGGCACAGCAGCACCCCGACCTGTCCCGCTTCGTGGTGGTAGGACTCCGCACCTGGCATGAGCGGCATAACAGCTCCTCCGTGCTGTTTCATTCCGGCAATTTGATCCCGGAACGGCCCGATCGTCGCACGTTCTAGGGTGTTTGTGCGAGAGGTGGTGTAGGAGCATCCCCCGCGGGATGGGAAGATGACTCTGGTCACCGACAATGCGCTGAGGAAGAGGTGCCGGGGTGTTCTACTGGGTGGTCAAGGCCATCTTGGGGCCGATCCTCCACCTTGTCTTCAGGCCGTGGACCGAAGGCGCGGAAAACGTGCCCAGGCAGGGGCCCGCGATCCTGGCCGGCAACCACCTGTCGTTCGCCGACCATTTCTTCGGGCCGCTGCAGATCCGCCGCAAGGTCATCTCCCTGGGCAAGGCCGATTACTTCACCGGGCGTGGTGTGAAGGGTTTCTTCACCCGCCTGTTCTTCAGCGGCGTCGGCACCGTGCCGATCGACCGCTCGGGAGGCAAGGCCAGCGAGGCGGCGCTGCGCACCGGGCTGCGCATCCTGCGCGAGGGCCACGTCCTCGGCATCTATCCCGAGGGCACCCGCTCGCCCGACGGCCGCCTCTACAAAGGCAAGACCGGCGTGGCCCGGCTCGCCCTGGAGTCGCGGGTGCCGGTCATCCCGTGGGCCATGGTCAACACGTACGAGATGATGCCGCCGGGTCGGCCGCTGCCCAAGCTCGGCATCCGGCCGGGCGTCAGGTTCGGCAAGCCGCTCGACTTCTCCCGCTATTACGGGATGGAGGACGATCGGCTGGTGCTGCGCGCGGTGACCGACGAGATCATGTACGCGCTGATGGAGCTGTCGGAGCAGGAATACGTCGACAAGTACGCCGCCAGCGCCCGTGTCGAGATGGAGCGCGCCGCGCGCGCGGCCGCCGGGAAGAGCTAGTCTCACTGCGTGACGGTGTGCTAACCTAGAGTTAGCATGGGTGGTGGTGCACTTTCTCCGCTCATGGGTCAGCGGCGTGCCTGCGTGCACACCGAAGCCACGTCACGTCTCAGTGGGACGACCGTAAGGCACGTTCCGTCTTCCGCATGGCGGTCGTCATCGTATGCAGCTCCTCGCGACTGAGCCGGTCGATCAGATAGGCACGCACCACCTCGACGTGGCCGGGCGCCGCCCGTTCCAGGCAACGCATGCCGGCGTCGGTGAGCACCGCCAGCACTCCGCGCTCGTCCGAAGGGCAGTGCGCCCGCTCCACCAGGCCCGCCTTCTCCAGCTGGGTGATCTGATACGTCAGCGCGCTCTTCGACGCCACGACGTCTCTGGCCAGCTCCGTCATGCGCATCTGGCGGTCCTGGGCGGCCGAGAGCCGCACCAGAATTTCATACTGCGGGTGCGTCAACCCCGCCGCGGCCTTGAGCTGCTCCTCGATGCGGCGCTCCAGCAGGTGAAAAGTGGACACGAAGGCATGCCACGCCGCCTTCTCCGTCGCGTCCAGCCATCGGGGGTCCATCACCGCCTCAGTGTAGGCGCAGGCCACGACAGCCCCGCGGACAGGTCGCTGACTCGGCGGCCTGACTTCTTGTTCGGATTTGAACATCACGGCTAGAGTTGTCGTTCAAAACTGAACGACAATCAGGGAGGTCGCATGATCGAGCAGGCGCGCCCCATCGTCCTGTTGCTCTCGAGGATCGCCATCGGCGTGATCTTCATCGTGCACGGCTACCAGAAGTTCGCGACCATGGGCATCGCGGGCACCACCGAGTTCTTCGAGTCCGTCGGCATCCCGCTGGCCGGGGTGGCCGCGCCCGCCGTGGCCACGCTGGAGGTCGTGGGCGGGCTCGCGCTGATCGCCGGCGCCGCGCTGCCGATCGTGGGCTCGCTGCTGGCGCTCAACATGATCGGCGCGATCGTGTTCGTGCACGGCGCGAACGGCTTCGGCGCCGGCGAAGGCGGCTACGAGTTCGTCCTGGCGCTGGCCGCGGCCAGCCTGGCCGTCGGCTTCAGCGGTGGCGGCGCGTTCGCGCTCGACCGCGTGCTCGGCCGCCGCGGCGGCGCCGCGACGGTGACCGCCTAGCACCGCCTCAGGGCTCAGGACAGGTGCGCGCGGATCTGCCGGATGTGCTCGGGAGTCGTCCGGCAGCAACCTCCGATCAGCGACGCGCCCGCCCGCTGCCACTCCTTGGCGGCCTGGCCGTACTCCACCGGGTCGGCCAGGCCCACCCAGCGGCGGCCGGCCGGATCCCACGACTCACCCGAATTGGGATAGACCACGATGGGCAGGGCACCCGACAGGCAGGAGATCAGGCCGGGGATGTGGCGCGGCGCGGTGCAGTTGACGCCGACGGCCACCGCCTGCGAACGCCCCGCGAACAACGCGGCGGCCTCCCGGATCGGCGTCCCGTCATTGAGATGCTCGCCGTCCCGGCAGGAGAAGCTGACCCACGCCTTGACCTCCGGCGTGTGGCCCAGCAGCCGGGCCAGCGCCCGCGCCTCGGGGAACGACGGAATGGTCTCGCAGGCCAGCAGGTCGGCCCCCGCCTCCGCGAGCACCTCCCAGCGCGGCAGGTGCCAGGCGAACAGGCCGTCCTCGTCGAGGTCGTAGTCGCCGGTGTACTCGGCGCCGTTGGCCAGGTAGGCGCCGTAGGGGCCGACCGACGCCGCCACCAGCCCGCCGCCCGCCTCGTCACGCGCCTGGCCGGCCAGCTCGACCGACAACCTGAGCAGCCGCTCCGCCTCCGCCACGTCGAGCCCGCGCCGGACGAAACCCGGGATCGTGGCCTGGTAGCCGGCGGTCGTCGCCACATCGGCGCCCGCCGCGAAATAGGAGGCGTGGGCCCGCCGGATCAGCTCCGGCTCCTCCAGCAGCAGCCGCGCCGACCACAGCTCGTCGCGCAGATCCGCGCCGAGCCGTTCGAGCTGGGTGGACAGGCCGCCGTCCAGGACAAGTGTCGTCACCTCTTCAGGGTATGAGCACCCGGACGGCCCCGGTGCGCCCTGATGATCCACCTTGACCGGCCCGACCGCCGTGCACCCCTGCCCCTGTGTACCGGGCCTCTGGACGCCGATCACGTGACCGCCCCGGTGGCCGCCCGGTCTAGGCCCGCTTCCAGAACGGGCCCCGACGCCGCTCGGCCTCACCCGAGGCGCCCGGAGAGGGGTCCCGTGAGGGGTCCCGTGAGGGGTCTTGTGAGAGAGCCCTTGAGGGGTCCGGTACGGCGAGGTCGTGGGTGAGCGCGGTGAGGACGGCGACGGCGCGGTCGTGCAGGGCCTGCGCGTCCGCTCCAGGTCGCTCGGCCGCCTCCAGCTCGCGGGCCAGCGCCGCCAGCTCCTCGTTCCCTCCCAGGTACGCGGCCAGTGCGGCGAGCCGCGAGCCCAGGTCGGCCACGTAGAGCAGGTCGGGCCCCGGCAGCGCCGTCAGCCTGCCCAGTTCGGCCACCAGTTGCGGGCGTACCGGCGCCAGCGGGTCCGCGCGCCGCGGGCCGGACCCCGGCGAGCGGGAACCGCCACGGGCGGAGCCCCGCCGCGCAGGAGCTCCCGGCATCGGAGGCAGGCCGGCCGGGCCGGCGTCGCCGCCCGCGAGCAGCCCCTGCTCCCTGTCGGGGGCGAAGCCCTGAGGATGCCGCATGCGTACGGCGGTCGCGGGCGCGGCGGCCATCATCGTGTGCCCGAACCCGGCCATCGGCGCGGCGCCGCGTGGCGGCTCCCATCCGCTCGGCGGCTCGACCGGCTGGATGACGCGGTGTTCGGGGCCGCCCTCGGCGACCTGCCTGGTGTCGATCGCGACGTAGGCGGTGAAGCGGCAGAGCACGCCGTTGTCGAGGGACGTGCGCACGATCGTGGACTCCAGGTCGTGCTCGCCCATGGCGTACCGGTCTTCGAGCTCCCGGAGGTGCGTACGGGCCCAGACGGCGCGGATGGCCGGATTGTCCACCTCCACGCCCTGGACCTGCTCCTCCCACGGGCCGTCGGCCGCCATGCCGCGCACGGTCAGCGAGGAACCCTCGCGGTAGCGTCCGTACACCCGCAGCGGCACGCCGGGGAAGATCGAGCCGAGATGCGTGACCGTGCCGGGCTCCACGTCGAGGCCTTTGATCGACAGGTCGGTGACCAGGGGAGCGCCGATCCTGCGGTGGATCTGCTCCATGGCGGCGTCCAGCCGGTCCTCCGACTCGACCAGTTCGCACCTGCCCGCGCCCAGCCCCGCCAGCCGGCCGAGGAACCCGGCGTTGACGGCCCGGTCGATGCCGACGGTGTGCACGCGCATGGCCGACAGTGCCCCGCCGGCCTGCTCCAGGATCTGGTCCTCGTTGCCCACCTGGCCGTCGGTGACCAGCACCACGACGCGTTCGCGTCCGGAGGTGCCGTCGAGGAGGGCGACGGCCTGTTGCAGCGGCTCCAGCATCTCGGTGCCGCCGCGGGCGTCGACCCGGGCCAGATGTTCGACGGCGCGGTAGCGGTTGCGGTCATCGGCCTCCACCAGGCCCTCGAACGCCTGCTCCACCACGGAGTCGAAGGTCAGCACCGCGAACCTGTCCTGAGGGGTCAGCGTGTCGACGATGCGCGCGGCGGCCCGGCGCGCGCAGACCATCTTCCAGCCGCCCATGCTGCCTGAGCGGTCGAGCAGCAGCACCACGTCGCGGGGCGCGCGCGTGGCCTGCAGCGGCGGCGGCACGACGGTCAGCGCGTAGGTCCTCCGGCCTTCGGCCCCGCCGTCGAGCTGCAACGACGTGGAGGCGTCGAACGACATGCGCAGGATGAAGTCGCGGTCGAGCCGCTCACCGGGGCGCAGGCGTACCGTCCCGCCCTCTTCCTCGACCACGTGCAGGCTGGAGGCGAGGCCGCGCAGCCGCAGGCCCGCGGCGTCCACGCGGGCGCTGAGCGAGAGCCGCACCGGGTCGGGAAAGCCGGGCAGCAGCACGGGAGGCGTGATCCGCGACGCGTCCGGGACCGCGTCCGTGTCGGGCGCGGCGCCGTCCCCGGCCGGCCGCCCGTCGATGGGGGTGCCCGGGATGTAGCGCGGGGCCACGACCAGCGGGAACCTGAAGGTGGCCGCGCCGTCCTCGTACGGCAGGGGCTGGCTCATGGTCAGCCTGACGGAGACGCGCTCGCCGGGCAGGATGTTGCCCACCCTGATCGTGAAGACGTCAGGCCGGTCCTCCTCGGCGATCGCCGCCCGCCTGCCCTCGCGCAGCGCCTGGTCGTAGTCGGCCCTGGCCTGGCCTCGCTCCTTCAGCACGCCCTCGACGACCCGGTCGCCGGCCTCCATGCGAAAGCCCGTCACAGCCGCCCGGTCGGGCAGCGGGAAGACGTACGTGGCCTCCAAGGTGACGTCGAACGGGTTTCTGAACCCCTGGGTGACCTCGACCCCGGCGATGAGCCCCGAGATGTCGGCGGCCACGTCCACGCTTTCGAGCGGCAGGTTGCCACGTTCCGTCCGCAGGGCGCCGAACCCGGCGTCCGGCACCGGCAGGCACCGTGCGGGCTCCAGCGAAGTGATGTTCATATCAGTTGCCTCTCTTCGAGCACCGCGAGCAGCGGCCCGGCCGCCGCCAGCACCGCCTGAACGTCCTCATCGGACGGCGCCCGGCCGGTGTCCAGCACTAGTCGCACCCCGTCCGCCAACACGACTCCTGCCACCGCTCCCGCCACCATGCCACCCGCCCGCCGGCCTGCCGCTCCGGCTCGGCGCCGCGTGCCCTCGTCCCCCGGCGTCGCGGCCATTCCGGCCGCAGGCCGGCCCGCGCCGCCTGTGCCGGGCGCTGTGGTGGGCGCTGTGCCGGGCCCTGTGGTGGGCCCTGTGGTGGCGGGGCCGGCGGCGTGGTTCCGGTGCCCCGCGCCGACCCCACTACCCGGGTGCGCGGCCCAGAACCTCCCGCGTGCCAGGTCGTCCGGAGCCCCGTCGCCGTCCTGCGGCCGTTCCCCGTGCCCGCCGGCGGCACGGGCGCCCGTGGCCGGAGGGGCGGGCACGGGAGGCCCGTTCGCCGGCGGGGCGCCGGCGGCCGGTCGTGTGGCCGCCTCAGGAGGCGTGGTGAGACCGGCGGCCGTCTCCAGCATGCGGTCCGTCGCCCCCGCGAGGGCGGCCTGGATCTCGGCGATCGACCGGCCCGCCGCCTGCAGCCGTTTGACGGCCACGAGTTGCAGCAGGTGGCGCCGTCCGTACCGGGCGATTCTGCCGCGCCTGGTGAGAGGCGGGTCCACGAGGCCGATGGTCGTATACCACCTGATCAGCCGTTCCCCGGGCACGTCGCGGACCCGGCCGTTGGCGGTGGGCGCGGCGCTGTCGCGCAGCGCCCGCGCGGCGCGGTCGGCCAGCTCGCCGATGGTCCAGGTGTCGTTCATACCCTCACAATGACACTGTCACTATTGCACTGTCAATAATGGCGTACGGAAGAACGCGGGACCGGGAGTCGTTATAAAAAGGGACAGTCCGACCGAATGGGGAGGAATGACGACATGGCCACGATCACCGGTCCACTCGCGGGTGATGCCAGGAGCACGGTCGCCGAAGCCTTGCAGGGCGCTCTGGTCGATCTGATCGACCTCTCGCTGGTCGCCAAACAGGCCCACTGGAACCTCGTCGGCGCCCACTTCCGCCCGATCCACCGGCAGCTCGACAAGGTCACCGAGCTGGCCAGGAAGCACATGGACATCCTCGCCGAACGCAGCGTCGCCCTCGGGATCAACCCGGACGGCCGCTCGGCCACGGTCGCCAGGAACACCAAGCTCCCGCAGCCGGACGGCGGCTGGCTGGAGGATGGCAAGGTCGTGGCGACGATCACCGAGACGCTCGACGGCATCAGCAAGCGGATGTACGAGCGCATCCGGCTCACCGACGAGCCAGACCCCGTCACCCAGGACCTGCTCATCGCCGTGGCGCGGGAGATCGACAAGCAGCACTGGATGTTCCAGGCCCAGCGCTGACGCAGCGAGGAGTCCGGGATCCGCAGGCGGAGCACCCGGGCTCTTCGTCTGTCGTGAACCCTGTGATCAGCTCGTGGAGCGGTGGGGTTTGCGCAGAGTTTGAAGTGACGAGTCCCTGCCATTCATGTCCGTGCGGTCGACTAGCGTGGCACCTAGAGGGAGGCCCCACGATGTCCCACAAGACTCTCCTCCGCACGGGCCCGCTCTTGCAGGGCGGCGTGAGCCCGTACGGCCCGCTCCGGCTGCCGGGCGAACACGGGCTCGTCCTGCCCTCCGGGTTCCACGGCAGGGAGGTGGCCCGCTCCGGGCACAAGGTGGCCGGGTTGACCTGGCACGCGGCGCCCGACGGCGGCGCCTGCTTCCCCGACGGCGGCGGCTGGATCTACGTGTCCAACTCCGAGCTGCCGTTGCTCGGAGGCGCGTCGGCGCTGCGCTTCCGCGCCGACGGCAGCGTCGCCGACGCCTATCGCATCCTGTCGGGCACCGATCTCAACTGCGCGGGCGGCGCCACACCGTGGCACACCTGGTTGTCGTGCGAGCTGGGCCACCGCGGACGCGTCTTCGAGTGCGACCCCTACGGCGCGCGCGCCGCCCGTCCCCGCCTGGCCATGGGCCGTTTCAAGCACGAGGCCGCCGCCTGCGACCCGGAGCGGCGCGTGGTCTACATGACCGAGGACGAGCCCGACGGCTGCTTCTACCGGTTCAGGCCCGGAGACTGGGGCGACCTGACGGAGGGCACGCTGGAGGTGCTGTGCGCCTCGGGTCGCTGGCGGGTGGTTCCTTCACCGGCGGCGCTCCGCCAGGAGGCCCGGCACCAGGTCGAGGACGCCCGCCACTTCGACGGCGGTGACGGGTGCCACTACGCGGGCGGGGTGTGCTACTTCACCACCAAGGGCGACGCCGGCCTGTGGGCCTACGACGTGCAGACCTCGACGCTCGACCGGCTGTGCTCGGGCGTGCGCGCCATCACGGCGGCGCCCTCGGGGGACCTCTACGTGGCCAGGGAGACCACGCAGATCGACGTCATCGCCCCCGACCGGGAGGTCACGCCGTTCCTGCGCCTGGAGGGGCACGACGGCGCCGAGCTGACCGGGCTGGCGTTCTCACCCGACGGCGATCGGCTCTACTTCTCGGCGCGGCGGGGCCGCGCCGAGGGCCACACGTTCGAGGTGACGGGCCCCTTCCGCGCCTGACCTCCCGCCGTGCCGGCGCGTCGGCCCCCGCCGGTCAGCCCAGATAGCGCACGAGCATGAGCTTCAGCTCGTCCACCAGTTCGGCGCCACGTTCGGCGGGCGCTGATGTGATCATCGGCATCACCGCCTTCACCGTGGCCAGCGCCATGCTGCCCGTGAGCAGGGCGCGTTCCTCGGAGAGGCAGGGGGAGCGGCGGCGGAGCATGGCGGCGACGTGCCGGGCGATGTCGTCGTGCAACCGGCCGGCCGCCTCGGCCAGGCGATCGCCGGTCGCCGTCCCGTACAACAACGACCAGTACGCCGGCGAACGGCTCTTGAACCGTACGCTCTCGTCCACCAGCTCCCCGACCAGCACGTCCAGGGGGACGTCGGGTGTGACGGCGGCCAGCCGGGCGGCCCAGAACTCCTGCCGGTCCTCGGTGTAGCGGGTCACCAGCCCGTCCAGGATCTCCTCCTTGTTGCGGAAGAACTGGTACAGCGACCCGGGCGACATCCCCGCCCGCGCGGCGACCTCGTTCGTGGTCATCTCGGGATAGCCCACCTCGGCGATGACCTGTTCCGCGGCGTCAAGGATCTCCGCCATGCGCTTCAGTCCGCGCGCCTGACGGCGGACCGTACGTCCGGCCATGCGTCTCCTCGTTGACAATGCGAGCTTTTACTTGTATTCCTGGTTCCGAAACCAAACACGAGTAGTTTACCGAGTTTCGGGAGCCGTCATGAGAACCGAGCCCGTCCCCCGTTTCATGAGGCCGCCCGCCGAGGTGCCGGCATGGCGGTGAACACCCGACCTCGGACGGCCCGCGCGAGCGTCGCGGACCCCGCGCTGCGCAGGCTCGGATTCCTCCTCGTCCGGCGCCGCCGGCTCGTGCTCGCGCTCGCCCCGATCGTGTTCGTCGTCGCCGCGGTGATCGCGGCGGGCGTGGTGCCGAGGCTGTCGCTGTCCAGGTTCGAGGCGCCGGGATCGGAGTCCGACCGCGCCCAGGCCGAGCTGATCGAGCGGTTCGGCACAGGCAGTCCCGACGTGATCTTCCTGGTGACCGCCAGGAGCGGCACGGTGGACGACCCCGCCGTCGCCGCGGCGGGCAGGGAGTTGACCGCCCGGATCGGGCGCGAGGAGGGTGTCGCGGAGGCCGCCTCCTACTGGACCCGGGACCGGCCCGCCACCCTGCGCAGCGGCGACGGCAGGCATGCGCTGATCCTGGTGCGCGTCCCGGGTGACGCCGACCACGTACGGGCCGGGGTCCTGCCCAGGCTCGTGCCCAAGATCACCGAGGGTGGCGATCTGCTCCAGGTGCGGGCCGGGGGAGGAGAGGAGGTGTTCAGGGAGGCGGTGCCGCTGGCCAGACAGGACTTCGTCCGCGCCGAACTGGTGATCTTTCCGCTGGCGTTCGTGCTGCTCTGGTTCTACCAGCGGCGGGTCGTGGCGGCTGTGGTGCCGATCCTCGCCGGGGTGTTCGCCATGGTGGTGGGGCTGGCGCTCCTCGGCGGCGCCCTGCTGTTCGCCGAGATCTCGACGTTCGCTCTCAACCTGACACTGGCCATGGGGCTCGGCCTCGGCATCGACTACTGCCTGTTCGTGATCCAGCGCTTCCACGAGGAGACGCGGCGCGGCGCCGACCGGGCGAGCGCGGTCGCCGGCGCCGTCGAGCACGCCGGCAGGACGGTGCTGTTCAGCGGCGTCACCGTGGCCACGTCCCTGGTGGTGCTGCTCGCGCTGCCGTTCGACTTCCTGCGCTCCTTCGCGTACGCGGGTGTCGCCGTCGTGATCGGCGGGCTGGTCGCGGCGGTGCTGGTGCTGCCCGCCGTGCTCGCCACGGCCGGCGGCACGATGGTCCGCAAGCGGGAGAAGGCGGAGCGCGTGGCGGGGTTCTGGCACGCGCTGGCTTGGCGGGTGATGCGCCGGCCGCTGCTGTCCGGCGGGGCCGCCCTGGTGGTGCTGCTCGTGCTGGCATCGCCGTTCCTGGGGCTGCGCTTCGGCGTGGCCGACGACCGCATCCTGCCTCCCGAAGCGTCCTCGCGGCAGACCCAGGACGTCATCCGCCGCTCCTTCCCGGCGGAGGAGACGGACGCCATCCAGGTGATCTCGAAGAGCGCGGCGGCAGGTGATGTCTCGGGGTATGCCGCGCGCCTGTCACGGCTCCCCGGCGTCGCCCAGGTCGACTCGGCGGCGGGGTCCTTCGCCGCGGGCGGCAGGGTGGGCGACGGCGACCCCGCGAGGTTCGCGGGCCGGGGGACGTGGGTGTCCGTGGTCCCGTCGGCCCAGGCACTGGCCGACGACCCCGTCCGCGTCGTCGAGGCCGTACGCTCCGTCGAGCCGCCGTTCGAGGTGCTGGTCGGCGGCTATCCGGCCGAGCTGGCCGACTACCGGTCCTCCGTGGTGGACCGGTTGCCGCTCGTCCTCTCCCTCATGCTGGGCATGACCTTTCTCGTGTTGTTCCTCATGACGAGGAGCGTGGTCATCCCCATCAAGGCGACCCTGATGAACGTGCTCAGCCTCGGCGTCATGTTCGGGGCACTGGTCTGGATCTTCCAGGCCGGCAACCTGTCGGGCCTGCTCGGCTTCACCCCCACGGGCACGCTCGACGCCTCCATCCCCATTCTCATGCTCTGCGTCGCCTACGGCCTGTCCATGGACTACGAGGTGTTCCTGCTGTCGCGCATCAAGGAGGAGTACGACAGGACGGGCGACACCGAGCGTGCCGTGGCGACGGGCCTGCAGCGCAGCGCCCCGCTCATCACGGCGGCCGGCGGGATCCTGGCGCTGACGTTCGCCGCCTACGCCACCGCGCAAGTGTCTTTCGTGCAGATGCTGGGTGTCGGCATCGCGGTGGCCGTGCTGGTGGACGCGACGGTGATCAGGGCGATCCTGGTGCCGAGCCTGATGCGCCTGGCGGGGCCGCTCAACTGGTGGCCCGCAGGTCGCGCGCCCACATCTGGTCGGTGACCTCGACGCCGTTCTCCCTGCCCTTCTCCTGCGACTGCAGCTCGAACCCGGCTGCCTGGTAGATGCGCAGCGCGCTCACCAGGCAGTCGCGCGTCCACAACGTGATGCGCTCGCAGCCCTCGGCCCGCGCGTGCCGCAGGCACTCCTCCACGAGCCGTCGCCCGATGCCCATGCCGCGCGCGGACGGCTCGACCAGCAACAGCCGCAGCTTGGCCGTGGCGGCGTCCTGCCGGACGAAGAACACGCATCCGGCCCGTTCCCCGCCCACCTCGGCGATCCACCCGGTGTCGCGCGAGAAGTCGAGCTCGCCGACGATCCTGGCGACCAACTGCTCGAAGCCGGCGCCCCAGCCGTACTCGGCGTCGTAGAGGGCACCGTGGCGGGAGACGACCCAGCCCAGGTCGCCGGTGCGCGGGGGCCTGATCACGTACGGCTGCCGCTCGGCGGGCGGGGCGAGCAGGCGCCTGATCGTCCCCATGGCGGCCACGAGCCGGTCCTGGTCGGGCTCGGGCAACCCGGACAGCAGCCGCTCGACCTCCCCGGCCGAACGCCTGTCGAGCCCGGAGAAGACCTCCGCGCCGGCGGGCGTGAGGCGTACGAGCTGTTTGCGGGCGTCGGCGGCGGAACGCTCGCGCGTGATCAGCCCGTCGCCCTCGAAACGCGCGAGCATCCTGCTGAGGTAGCCGGCGTCCAGGCCGAGCAGCCCGCGCAGCTCCCCGGTCTCCATCCGCTCGGCGTGCGCAAGTTCGAACAGCACCCGCACCTCGGTCAGTGAGTACGGCGAGTCGAGCGTCCTTGCCTGGAGTGCGCCGATCACTTTCGTATAGAACCTGTTGAAGGCTCTTACCTCAGAAACCCTTGCTTCTGGCAATGAATACATTGTCATAGTCAACCATAGGAGGATTCCCGCTGTGAAGCACCTGTACATCGGCGGATACGGCCCCGGCATCGTGACGGTCGGCGGCGATCTGACCCGGGTGGCGGCCCCGTCGTTCCTGGCCGCCCATCCCACCCTGCCGGTGTTGTACGCGGTGGGAGAGCTCGAACGCGGCTGGCTCACCGCGTACACGATGGGGGAGGAGGGCCTCAGGCCGCTGGACGAACGGCCGAGCGAGGGCGACAGCCCCTGCCACGTCGCCGTGGACCCCACGGGCACGCTCCTGGCGGCGGCCAACTACGGCGACGGCACGGCCGTCCTCTACCACCTCGACTCGAGGGGCGCGTTCGAGGGCGAGCCGATCGTGCTGCGGCACGAGGGCTCAGGCCCCGACCCGGACCGGCAGGCGGGCCCGCACGCCCACGAGGCGGTCTTCCATGACGGCCTCCTGCACGTGTCCGACCTCGGCACCGACGAGATCCGCCGCTACCGCCCCGACGGCACGCCGCTGGAGCCGATCACGATGGAGCCGGGCACCGGCCCGCGCCACTTCGCCTTCGCCGGCTCGCGCCTGTACGTCGCGGGCGAGCTCGCCGGCACGGTCACCCTCCTGGAGGGTGAGCGGCGCACGGTCGTGCCCGCCTCCGGGCGGCAGGGCGAGAACGCCCCTTCGCACCTGGAGCTCGCGGTTGGCTACGTCTACGTCGCCAACCGCGGCCCCGACACGATCACCGTGCTGCGCGACGACCTGTCGGTGGTGGCCGAGGTGCCGTCGGGCGGCGACTGGCCGCGGCACTTCGCCATCGACGGCGACCGCATGTACGTCGCCAACCAGCGCTCCGGCAGCGTGAACGTCCTCACGCTGAAGGACGGCGTCCCCGAGCCGGCCGGGCAGGTGTGCGAGGTGGAGAGCCCGGCCTGCGTGCTGATCACGTAAGTCGCCGTGGGCGGCGTCCCGGCCCTCCGCGGGGACGCCCGGCAGCCGGTCCTGCCGGGGAGCAGCGATCCGGCCGCCGCCCCGGCGCGGAGCATCGGCGAGCCGCGCGCGACGGGGCCCACGGACACGGGTGCGCCAGGCGCTTCGGCGCGCGCGACGGTCACGGGAACTGCGGCAGAATGGCATCCTTGTTCAGATTGGGCGGGTGGACCTGGCGTTTGGTCTAGACCACTGCCCGCGCGTACGGGCAGAATGCCGTCTGAACAGGTCTGAACATGCGATTCTGACCATGCGATTCTGGACGTGAACCCCATCGGGAGGAACCCGCCATGCGTATTGGAGTGCTCACCGGGGGCGGCGACTGCCCCGGCCTGAACGCCGTGATCCGGGCAGTGGTCCGCAAGGGGGTGAGCGCGTACGGCCACGAGTTCGTCGGCTTCCGCGACGGCTGGCGCGGTCCGCTCGAAGGCGACACGATGCCGCTCGACATCCAGGCCGTCCGCGGCATCCTGCCGCGCGGAGGGACCATCCTGGGATCCTCGCGCACCAATCCCATCAAGATCGAGGGCGGCGTCGACCGGATCAAGGACAACCTCGCCTCGACCGGCGTCGACGCCCTGATCGCCATCGGCGGCGAGGACACCCTGGGCGTCGCCAAGCAGCTCTACGACCGCGACGTCAAGGTCGTGGGCGTGCCCAAGACGATCGACAACGACCTGTCGGGCACCGACTACACCTTCGGCTTCGACACCGCCGTCAACATCGCGACGGAGGCCATCGACCGCCTGCACACCACCGCGGAGTCCCACCACAGGGCGCTCATCTGCGAGGTCATGGGCCGGCACGCCGGCTGGATCGCCCTGCACGCGGGCATGGCCGGCGGCGCGAACGTCATCCTCATCCCGGAGAAGCCGTTCGACATCGACCGGGTCTGCGAATACGTCGAGTCGCGCTTCCGCACCCGCTACTCGCCGATCATCGTCGTCGCCGAGGGCGCACACCCCGTAGAGGGCCAGATGGAGCTGCAGGCGGGCGAGCTCGACGCGTTCGGCCACGTCCGGCTGGGCGGCATCGGCGAGGTGCTGGCCAAGGAGATCGAGAAGCGCACCGGCAAGGAGGCCCGCACGACGGTGCTCGGCCACATCCAGCGCGGCGGCACCCCGACGGCCTACGACCGGGTGCTGGCCACCAGGTTCGGGCTGCAGGCGATCGACGCGGCCCACGAGGGCGACTACGGCAAGATGGTCGCGCTGCGCGGCACCGACATCGTCCGCGTCGGGCTCGACGAGGCCACGGCCGAGTTGAAGACCGTGCCCGTCTCGCGCTACGCCGAGGCCGAGGTGTTCTTCGGCTGACTGTAAGCGGGCTGCAAGCGGGCGGCCGTAGCTTCTTCATCAGCGGGGTTAACCGCTACAACCCCCTAAGGGGTACGGCCTGCGCCGCAGTTCGTCGGCGGCCCACCTGTGCGACGCAGGCCGTGCCCATGACATAGATCATCGACGGGGCGTGCCGAAGAGATCCGTCTCCGGCGCGCCCTCGTCGTGTGCGCCCAGCCGGGCCCGGTAGGCGGCCTCGCTGCGCAGCTCCTTCTCCGACGGCGACAGCAGGACGGCGAGCAGCAGGCCCACGGTGATCAGGCTGGTGCCGACGATCAGCGGCAGCAGGAAGTCGATGGCCGCGGCTCCGGAGACCGCCACGGGCTCGTGGTGCGGCGTCACCGACATGGAGGCCATCCCGGTGTAGTGCATGCCCGCCACCGCCAGGCCCATGACGAGCGCCGCCGCCCCGATCTTGAGCGTGCCGTTGACGCGTACGGTGAACCACAGCGCCACCGTGGCCGCGGCGATCGCGATCAGCACCGAGATCGACACGACCGCAGGGTCATAGGAGACATGCGCTGACATGTTCATCGCGGCCATGCCGAGATAGTGCATGCTCGCCACGCCGGCTCCCGTCAGCAGACCGCCGCCGGCCAGGTAGACCAGGCTGTCGCCGCCGTACGAGGCGAGGAACAGCCCCGCCCCTACGACCACGACCGCGATCAGCGCGGAGACCACCGTGAGCGGCACGTTGTAGCGGATGGTCATGCCGGGGACGGAGAAGCCCAGCATGGCGATGAAGTGCATCGTCCAGATGCCCGTGCCGCCGATGGCGAAGGCCGCCCCCACCAGCCAGAACGCGCCGGCCCGCCCGCCGGCCACGCGGGCTCGCGAGGTGAGGAGCAGGCCCAGCATCGAGCCCGCGCTGGAGATGACGTAGGCGGTGACGGGCGTCACGAACCCGACAGAGAAATGATCGACCGGCATACCCATCCGTCCCTCGCGTACTGATAAGGGAGTATGGGCGGGTGATCGCCGGGCGCGCAACTACCTTCTGCGCGAGCGAGACGGCAGCCTGCGCGACGAGGGCTGCTGCCGGCGCGGCGGCGCCTCTGCCTGGCCGGACGCCGGCGTCGGCGGAGTGCCAAGCGGCTGGCCGGGTTGCTGGCCAGGTTGCTGGAAAGGCGCCTGGGGCATCTGGGGGTAGGGCGCCTGACCGGCGGGTGTCTCATGGGTGGGGGCGGCCAGCGGCATCGACGCCGGCGCGACACCGGGGGC
>NZ_SMJZ01000118.1 GCF_004348345.1 Nonomuraea longispora | reverse complement strand
CCGGCCCCACCTGACCCCCGTCGGCAGACTCCCGTTACGTGCACGGTCATGAACCAGGCCCGCCCTCAGAACCCGCACCCCATGGGTAAACGTCGTATTCCCGGCTCAACCGCCTCCTTTTGGGGCAACTCCCGGGGAAGATTCACCTCACCGCCGGAACCTGGCCCTCGCCTTGATCGTTTACGCGAGCGGCACGACCGTGCCGCCAATCGTCGACAGGGAGAACAGATCGTGGTCTTCAAACGGATGCTGGGCGCCTTTGGCGTCGGAGCCCCCTCGGTGGACACTGTCCTGACCACAGCGCGAATCCAGCCGGGCGGCGTGCTGTCCGGCGAAGTGCGCCTGCAAGGCGGCGACTTCGACGCGGAGATCGAGCACATCACCCTCGGCCTGGTCGCCCGGGTCGAGATCGAGCACGGCGACGGCGAGGGCGCCGGGCTCGGCGAGTTCTCCCGCGCCCAGGTGTCCGGCCCGTTCGTCCTGCGCAAGGGCGAGGACAAGCTGATCGACTTCCGCATCCCGGTGCCGTGGGAAACGCCGATCAGCGAGATCGGCGGGCAGCATCTGACCGGCATGGCGCTGGGCGTACGCACCGAACTGGCCATCGCCAAGGCCGTCGACAAGGGCGACCTGGACGAGGTGGCAGTCGAGCCGCTGCCCTCTCAACTGCGCATCCTGCAGGCGATGCTGGACCTCGGCTTCCACTTCAAGTCCGCCGACCTGGAAGCCGGCCACCTGTACGGCGTGCACCAGGAACTGCCGTTCTACCAGGAAATCGAGTTCTACCCGCCCGCCCAGCACCATGGGGTCGTGGGAGAGGTCGAGCTCACCTTCGTCGCCGGCCCCCACGGGCTGGAAGTGATCCTGGAGGCCGACAAGCGTGCCGGCCGCTACTCCGGCGACGCCATCGGCCGCTTCACCATCAGCCACGACGACGCCATGCACACCGACTGGCCCAGCGAACTCGACCGCTGGCTGTCCGGCCTCACCCAATACGGGCACAGCAGCCACCACGGCGGGTACGGCCACGGCGACTACTACGGCGACCACCATGACGGCTACGGACACCCGCAGCACCATGAGCATCGCAGCGGTCCGGGCTGGGGAACGGTCGCTGCGGCCGGCGCCGCAGGCGTCGTCGGCGGCCTGGTGGCGGGCGAGGTCGTCGAGGAGATCTTCGAGGGCGACGAGGAAGAAGACGAAGGAGACGACTGATAGAGCACCACACTGTGGACGGCCCGCCACCGTGCCAGGTGCATGCCTGATGGGCGACCAGTAACGCGTGGATGATCTGTTCGCCGCGGAGAAGGACGGCGAACAGATCACCCCCAGAGGCGTCACGACTCCGGCGCCTGGAGGCATGCGATCCGGGGCAGTCGTTCCAACGTCCTTCTCTTCCTCGGCGATGACCACCACGCGCCGTTCACGTACGGCGGTGATGATCGCAGGCAGACGGTAGTGGTGGCCACAGGGCGGACATGGGCGGGTCGAGTGCCGCCAGGATGTCCGGCGTGGGACACGTCGCCCCGCCGTGACAGGTGATCAGAACCACGCCCTGAGCGGTGACGCCGACCGAGAGCGACGGGTGCCGGTCCTCGTGGGCCGGGCAGCGGGCGCTTTTCTGGGTCAGGGAACCGCGGGGCGCGTAGCCGGTCCTGTCGTGGAGCCAGCGCGAACGGGGTGGTCATGGGCAGGACTCGCCGGGTACGGAAGACGAAGGCGTCCGTCGACGTTCGAGACCCTCGATCGTCGTGGCTCGGTCTCGCCCCAGACCACCCGGCGTCACGGCTCGCCGTGGCGAGGAGAAGCCCGGCGCGAAGGCGTCATGGGGTGTAGCGGTAGCCCATGCCGGGTTCGGTGATCAGGTGCCTGGGATGGGCGGGGTCGCGTTCGAGTTTCTTACGGAGCTGGGCCATGTACTGGCGCAGGTAGTGGGTCTCCTTGACGTGTTTGCTGCCCCACACCTCGGCCAGCAGATAGCGCTGGGGGATGAGCTTTCCGGGGTTGCGGAGCAGGATTTCGAGGATGTGCCATTCCGTGGGGGTGAGCCGTATGCCTGGTGAGACGGTCTTGCGGGTCAGGTCCACGGTGTGGTCGCCGATCTCGATGCTGGCCAGTTCGGCCTCGTGGACGGTGGCTCGGCGGGCGACGGCGCGGATGCGGGCGAGGAACTCGTCGATACCGAACGGCTTGGTGACGTAGTCGTCGGCTCCCGCGTCCAGGGCTTCGATCTTGTCGGCGCTGCCGGCCCGACCCGACAGGACGACGATGGGGACCTTGGTCCAGCCGCGCAAACCGTGGATGACGTCGATGCCGTCCATGTCGGGCAGCCCGAGGTCGAGGACGACGAGATCGGGATGCCATTCGGCGGCTTCACGCAAGCCGGAGCCGCCGTCGGCGGCGACCGCCACCTCATAGTGGCGGGCGGCCAGGTTGACGCGCAGTGCGCGCAGGATCTGCGGCTCGTCGTCGACGACGAGGATCTTGGTCATGGAGAGTCACCGCCCGGAGTTGATCGGCATTCTGATGATCATCGTGAGTCCGCCTCCTGGTGTCTCTTCGGGAATGAGGGCACCGCCCATGGCCTCGGTCAGCCCGCGTGACAGCGCGAGGCCGAGGCCGACGCCGGTGCCGTTGTCGCGGTCGCCGAGCCGCTGAAACGGCATGAAGACCCGCTCGTACGCCTCAGGCGGGATGCCGGGGCCGCGGTCGATGACGCGGATCTCCACCTGGTCGTCGTGCCAGCTGGCGGTGACGATGACCTGCCGCGCGGGCGGGCTGTAGCGGACGGCGTTGCTCATCAGGTTGACCAGCACTCGTTCGAGCAGGGCCGGGTCGGCAACGATCTCGGGCAGGTCGACGGGGATGTCGTCCTCGACCCGGTCGCGCAGCGGCCCGAGGTCGTCGATGGCGTGGGGGACGACCTCCTCCGGGGCGAGCGGCTGGAGGGAGAGCCCGAGCGCGCCGGCCTGCAGGCGGCTCATGTCGAGCAGGTTCTCCACCAGCCGGTCCAGCCTGGCCAGGGACTCGTCGGCGGTGGCCAGCAGCTCCTCGCGGTCCTCCGGAGTCCAGTCGACGTCGTGGCTGCGCAGGCTCTCGACAGCGGCCTTGGCCGCCGACAGCGGGGTGCGCAGGTCATGGCTGACGGCCGCCAGCAGCGCGGTGCGCATCCGGTCGGCCTCGGCCAGCGGCTCGGCCTGTTTCGCCTCCCGCTGCAGGCGTTCCTGGCGCAGCGCGACGGCCGCTTCGGCGGCGAACGCCTCCAGCACCCGCCGGTCGCTGGCATCCAGCAGCCGTCCCCGCGCGGCGAGTACCAGTTGGTCACCGATGGTCACGTCGCTGTCGGCCGCGGCGGGGGTGGTGCAGGGTGTGGAGCCGGAGGTGGCGATGGTGCGCCAGGCGCGGGCTTCGAATCGGTCGTCCGGCGTGGGCTCGCCGACGCGTTCGAGCAGGGTGACCGAGTCCAGGGCGAATGTCTCGCGCAGTCGTCCGAGCAAGGAGGACAGCGCCGCCTCGCCGCGCAGTACGTGCCCCGCCAGGGTGGACAGCGTCGCGGCGTCGGCTCGGGCGCGGGCCATCTCCCGGGCACGCCGGGCGGCCAGGTCGACGATCGCGCTGACCGCGGTCGCCATCAGGACGAACACCACCAGGGCGAGAAGGTTCTCCGGGTCCTCAATGGTCCAGGTGTACAGGGGAGGAGTGAAGAACCGGTTGAGCAGGAGGAAGCCGCCGACCGCCGCGGTGATCGCCGGCCACGTTCCGCCGACGAGCGCGACTCCGATGACCAGGCTCAGGAACAGCAGGATCTCGGTGGACAGCGAGAGCACGTCGCGAAGCGGGGCGAGCGCGGCGGTCAGCAGTGGCAGGCCCGCCACCGTGACCGCCCAGCCGGCCAGCCTGCGCTTCCTGGTGAGCGCGGCCCGGGAGCGCTCGGGGTGGCGGCGGCCCTTCTTGGCCTCCTCGTGGGTGACCAGGTGGACATCGATGGGGCCGGACCGGGCCGTGGTCTCGACCCCGACGCCACGGGAGAAGATCTGGGCGAAGCGCCTCCTTCTCGACGCTCCCAGTACGAGCTGAGTGGCGTTGACGCCACCGGCGAAGTCGAGCAGGGCCCGCGGGATGTCGTCGCCGACGACCTGGTGGTAGGTGCCGCCCATGCTTTCGACCAGGGCGCGCTGGCGGGCCAGGTTAGCCGGGTCCCCGCCGTCCAGCCCGTCGGCGCTGGTGACGTGGACGGCCAGCAGGTCGGCACCCTTCGTGCGGGCGGCGATGCGGGCGGCCCGGCGTACCAGCGTGTCGCCTTCCGGGCCGCCGGTAAGCGCCACCACCACACGCTCGCGCGCCTCCCAGGTGCTGTGGATGCCGTGGTCGGCGCGGTAACGGTCGAGCTGCTCGTCGACCTTGCCGGCGACCCAGAGCAGGGCAAGTTCGCGCAGCGCGGTCAGATTACCCACCCTGAAGTAGTTGGACATCGCGGCGTCCACCTTCTCCGGGGCGTAGACGTTGCCGTGCGCCAGGCGGCGGCGCAGCGCCTCAGGGGACATGTCGACCAACTCGATCTGGTCGGCACGCCGCACCACCTCGTCGGGAACGGTCTCGCGCTGCGGCATGCCGGTGATCTCCCGTACGACGTCGTTGACCGACTCCAGGTGCTGGATGTTCACCGTGGAGACGACGTCGATACCGGCGTCGAGGATGTCGTCGATGTCCTGCCAGCGCTTGACGTTCTTCGAGCCGGGCACGTTGGTGTGGGCCAACTCGTCGATCAGCGCCGCCTTCGGCGCGCGGGCGATGACGGCGTCCACGTCCAACTCGGTGAAGGTGGCCCCGCGGTAGGCCAGCGTCTTGCGGGGGATCACCTCCAGGCCCTCCAACAGGGCGGCGGTGCGGGAGCGGCCGTGGGTCTCGACGAACCCGACGACCACGTCCCGTCCGCGCTCACAGGCCCGGCGGGCCTCGCCGAGCATCGCGTACGTCTTGCCCACCCCGGGTGCCGCCCCAAGGTAGACCCGCAGGCGACCCCTTTTCATGAGCGGTCGAGTGCGAGGTTGAGTTCGAGCACGTTCACCGCCGGCTCGCCCATGAAGCCGAGCGCCCGACCGACGGTGTGCTCCTTGATGAGCTGCTCGACCCGGGCCCGGTCGAGGCCGCGTTCCGTGGCCACGCGAGGCGCCTGCAACCCGGCGTAGGCCACGGAGATGTGCGGGTCCAGGCCGGAGGCGCTCGCCGTGACCGCGTCGGATGGCACGGCCGGCGTTCCCGCGTCACCTCTGACCGGCACGGTCTTTCCGGCCGCGTAGTCCTCGCCCGGCCTGGCGCACTCCACCTTCAGGCCCTGGTACGCGGTCACGAACGGGGTGGCCGGGCAGGCCTGGTTGACGCTCACGGCACGGTCGGGGAACACCTTGAGCACCGCGCCGACCCCGTCCGGGGTGCAGTACGGGCGGGCGCCGCTGACGCCTTCCAACGCGCCGACCGCCTTGGAGCGGGTACAGACCTTGGTGAGCAGCGACTGCTTGCCCTCATCCAGGTCGCCCTCCTCGTCCTGGGCGCCCGGCACCGGCAGGGTGTCCACGATGTCCTCTGGACCCAGGTTGCTGGCGCTGGTGGAGGTAGGGTCGTAGCCGTCGCCGGCCGCCGACGGGCGGGACTGGAAATACCTGCGGATCGGGTCGCCGTCGGCGTCGGTGAAGGACTGGCCGATGAGCGCGCTGCCCACGGACTTGCCCCCCTTCTCGATGATCGACCCATTGGCGTGGTCGTTGAACAAAGCCTGGGCGACGCCGGTGGTGACCAGCGGGTAGACGATGCCGAGCAGCACGGTCAGGACGGCAACCGCTCTGAGCGCGGCCACGTGCTGGCGAACCCAGCTTGGCAGACGTTCCATTTATGACATCCCCGGAAGCAACTGGATCAGAAGGTCGATGAGCTTGATGCCGATGAAGGGCGCGACGACGCCGCCGAGGCCGTAGACGTACAGGTTGCGGCTGAGCAGCTTGGACGCGTTGGAAGGCCGGTAACGGACGCCGCGCAGAGCGAGCGGGACCAGCGCGATGATGACCAGCGCGTTGAAGATGACCGCGGACAGGATCGCGGACTGGGGGCTGGACAGGCGCATGACGTTGAGCGCGTCCAGGCCCGGGTAGACCGCGGCGAACATGGCCGGGATGATCGCGAAGTATTTCGCGATGTCGTTGGCGATCGAGAACGTGGTCAGCGCGCCGCGCGTGATCAGCAACTGCTTGCCGATCTCGACGATCTCGATGAGCTTGGTCGGGTTGGAGTCGAGGTCGACCATGTTTCCGGCCTCCTTGGCGGCCGAGGTGCCGGTGTTCATGGCGACGCCGACGTCGGACTGGGCCAGGGCTGGGGCGTCGTTGGTGCCGTCGCCGGTCATCGCGACCAGGCGACCGCCCTCCTGCTCCCTTTTGATCAGGGCGAGCTTGTCCTCGGGGGTGGCCTCGGCCAGGAAGTCGTCCACGCCGGCCTCGTCGGCGATGGCCTTGGCGGTCAGTGGGTTGTCGCCGGTGATCATGACGGTGCGGATGCCCATGCGGCGCATCTCGGCGAAACGTTCCCGCATTCCTTCTTTGACGACGTCCTTGAGGTGGATCACGCCGAGCACGCGGCCCTTCTCCGCGACCACCAGCGGGGTTCCACCGGAGGCGGAGATGCGGTTCACCAGGTGACCGACCTCGTCGCTCGTGTGGCCTCCGGCATCGTGTACCCACTTCATCACCGCGGTCGCGGCGCCCTTGCGCACCGCATGGCCGTCCAGGTCTGACGCACCCGAGTCCGGCGCAAGGTTGACCCCGGACATGCGGGTCCGGGCGGTGAACGGCACCCATTCAGCGTGTGCCAGCTCGCCTGGTCGGCGCTCGCGCAGGCCGTAGCGCTGCTTGGCGAACACCACGACCGAGCGGCCCTCGGGAGTCTCGTCGGCCAGGCTGGACAACTGCGCCGCCTCTGCCAGATCCGCCTCGCTGACCCCGTCCATCGGGACGAATTCGGCGGCCTGCCGGTTGCCGAGGGTGATGGTGCCCGTCTTGTCCAGCAGCAGTGTGGACACATCACCGGCCGCCTCCACGGCGCGTCCGGACATCGCCAGGACGTTGCGCTGCACGAGGCGATCCATGCCGGCGATGCCGATGGCCGACAGCAGAGCGCCGATCGTGGTCGGGATCAGGCAGACCAGCAGGGACACCAGCACGACGCCGGTGACGCCGTTGCCGTCGAGGGCGAGGGAGTCGGGGACGCCGGGGTTGACGGCCTTGGAATGAACGGCGAGGGGCTGCATGGTGACGGTGGCGACAAGGAAGACGATCGTCAGCGCGGCGAGCAGGATGTTGAGCGCGATCTCGTTCGGCGTCTTCTGCCGGTTCGCGCCCTCGACCAGCGCGATCATACGGTCGACGAAGCTCTCGCCCGGCTTCTGCATGATCTTGACGATGATCCGGTCGGACAGCACCTTCGTGCCGCCTGTCACGGCGGAGCGGTCGCCACCGGACTCGCGGATGACCGGCGCCGACTCGCCGGTGATGGCCGACTCGTCCACGCTGGCGATGCCCTCGACCACGTCGCCGTCACCGGGGATGACCTCGCCGGCCTCGACGATCACGTGATCGCCCTGCTGCAATTCGGGGGCGCGTATGACGTCCCACTGGCTGGGGTCCTCCGGGTTCTTCAGCCGACGGGCCTGGGCGTCGGTCTTGGCCTTGCGCAGCGTGGCGGCCTGTGCCTTGCCGCGACCCTCGGCGATGGCCTCGGCCAGGTTGGCGAAGACCACGGTCAGCCACAGCCACACCACGATCGCCCAGGCCAAGAAGGACGGGTCGAAGACGGCGAGCACGGTGGTGAAGACAGCGCCGATCTCCACGACGAACATCACCGGGTTGCGCCACAGGGTGACCGGGTTGAGCTTCTTCAGCGCGTCCGGCAGTGAGGCGATCAGCTGTCTCGGGTCGAGCAGGTGGCCGCCCACGCGGCCGTTCGCCTTCTCCGGTGCCGGCCGTTCCAGTACGGGAGTTGACATGTCAGGACAGTCCTTCTGCGATGGGTCCGAGCGCGAGCGCTGGGAGGAAGGTAAGAGCGACCAGGATCACGGTGACCCCGATGACCAGGCCGACGAACTGCGGCCGATGCGTCGGCAGCGTGCCCGCGCCCTCGCGGACCGGCGCCTGCGCGGCCAGCGACCCGGCCAGCGCCAGCACCAGGATCATCGGCAGGAAACGGCCGAAGAGCATGCACAGGCCGAGCGCTACGTCGTACCAGGGGGTGTTGACGGTGAGACCGGCGAAGGCCGAGCCGTTGTTGTTCGAGGCGCTGGTGAAGGCGTAAAGGACCTCGGACAGGCCGTGCGGGCCAGTGTTCAGCATGCTCGCCCGCTGCTCGGCCGAGCCCATCGCGAACGCGGTGCCGACCAGCACCAGCACCGGCGTGACCAGGAGGTACAGCGAGGCCAGCTTGATCTCGCGGGCACCGATCTTCTTGCCCAGGTACTCGGGGGTGCGGCCGACCATCAGGCCGGCAACGAAGACTGTGATCACGGCCAGGATGAGCATGCCGTACAGACCGGCGCCGACCCCTCCGGGCGCGACCTCGCCCAGCATCATGTTCAACAGCGTCATCATGCCGCCGAACGGGGTATAGGAGTCGTGGATGGAGTTCACCGCGCCGGTGCTCGTGAGGGTCGTCGAGGCGGCGAAGGTCGCCGAGTTCGAGACGCCGAAGCGCAGCTCCTTACCTTCCAGCGCAGCGCCCGCCGCCTGCGGCACGGTGGCGTTGCCGGACAGCTCGAAGACGTTCGTGAGCAGCACGCTCGCCAGGGCCAGCACGGCCATCACCGCGAGGATCGCGTAACCCTGCCGTACCTGGCCGACCAGCTTGCCGAACGTGCGCGTGAGCGAGAACGGGATCACCAGGATCAGGAAGATCTCGAACCAGTTGGTCCAGCTCGTCGGGTTCTCGAAGGGGTGGGCTGAGTTGGCGTTGTAGAAGCCGCCGCCGTTGGTGCCCAGCTCCTTGATGACCTCCTGGGAGGCGACCGGCCCACCAGTGATCCCCTGCGTGCCGCCGGTCAGCGTGCCCACCTCCTGGACATCCGAGAAGTTCTGGACCAGGCCGCCCGCCACCAGCACCAGGGCGCCGGCGAACGCGATCGGCAGCAGGACGCGCAGCGAGCCGCGGACCAGGTCCACCCAGAAGTTGCCGATCGTGCTCGACCTGCGGCGGGCGAACCCGCGTACCAGCGCCACCGCGACGGCCATGCCGACCGCGGCCGAGACGAAGTTCTGCACCGCCAGCGCGGCCATCTGGGTCAGGTGGCCCATCGTGGACTCGCCCGAGTACGCCTGCCAGTTGGTGTTGGTGACGAAACTGATCGCGGTGTTCCAGGCGATGTGGTCGGTGACCGGTTCCATGCCCAGGCTCAGCGGCAGCTTGTTCTGCAGGCGCTGGACGCCGTACACGACGAGGATCGAGACCACTGAGAAGGCCAGCAGGCCGCGCGCGTAGACGGGCCAGCTCTGCTCCATGTCGGTACGCACGCCGAGCAGCCGGTAGACGACCCGTTCGACCCGGTTGTGGCGGGACGTCGAGTAGACGCGGTACATGTGGTCGCCGAACGGCTTCCAGACTAGGGCCAGGGCGGCGATCAAGGAGACGATGAAGATCATCCCTGCGGGGGTCGCACCCATCAGAAACGCTCCGGGAACAACAGGGCCGCCACCATGAAGACCACGAGACCGGCGACCACGACGAGACCGGTGGTGTTGACGGCGCTCACAGCCGTTCCACCGCCCTCACGACCAGCCCGAAGATCACGGAGATCGCGATCGTCAGGGCGACGAAGATGACGTCTGCCATCCCCACTCCTCAGCTCGATGTGAGATCACGACCGCCCCTTGACGGGCGGCCACATATCAAGCAAACGGCGGAAATTGGGGCGTTTGTCGTTCTTGACGGTATTCATACGGCCGCAGCCCGAATATTGACGGCATCACTACGGGCTGGTTCATGCTGTATCACCAGGGCGGGTGGCGGCACCCGGCCGCGAGTCAGCCCTTCCTGCCGACTCCGAAAGCGGTGAGATCGTGCCCGGCACATACGGAGCCGCCGTAGGTGGCGCGTACCCGCCGTTCCCATTCCGCGTCCGGTACGGCGGCGGGGTCGCCGGGGGTCAGGTGGTTGAGCAGGACTCGCCTGACCGACGCCTCTGCCGCCACGCGGCCGACGTCCTCGGGGCTGGTATGGGCCAGGCGCATGTGCTCGAGCGCGCCGTCCGGCAGTCCCTGATCCCGGTAGTAGTCGATGTCGACGGCTTCGTGCACGAGGATGTCGGTGCCGGCGGCCAGCCTGGCGACGTTGTCGGAACGGGCGGTGTCGCCGGAGAAGGTGACCGAGCCGTCGTCGGTATGGAATCGGTAGGCGTAGGAGGGAAAGACCCGCCCGTGCGGCACCAGGATCGCGCTGACGCGCACTCGATCGTCCTCGAAGACAGTGAAGGGCGGCATGTCGGGCGCCGTGTGCTCGGGGGAGGCACCGGCGGCTGGGGGCGGCATGATCTCGTGGACGGCGAACTTTCTGGTGAAGTCCTGACCGGGAGGGCCGTTCTCGTTGTTGCGGATGTTGATGTCGTAGGTGGCCGCCGCCAGCCAGCCGGTGAAGACGTCCCGCAGACCGGGGGTGGGGTGGCCGGGGTTGAGCACGGGTACGGGCGCGTTCCCGGAAGGCGCCGGCAGGTGCCCGGCCGGCCCGGGGCCGTAGATCGGCAGCGGTGGAGTCGGTGGGCCTTGGGCGAGCCACACCAGGTTGAAGAGGTCCGCCAGGTGGTCGGAGTGTCCGTGGGTGATGAAGACGGCACCCAGTTTCGGCAGGCCGATCCCGGCCAGGGCCGCTTGTCGTACCGCGCCTGAGCCGGCGTCGACGAGGTAGAAGCGGTCGCCGACTGCGACCGCGCTAGAGATCATCGTGCGGCCGGGAACCTGTACCGGGCCTCCTGAGGTGCCCAGGAGCAGCACCCTGGTGTTGTATCCGGTCACGTCGCCACTCAGCGTCACGGCCGGTCCGCGCCGCGGGTCCGTGGCGGCGACGGCGGGTGGGACCGCGAGGGCGGCCGCCGCGCCCGCCAGTCCGGCGGTTGCCGTGTTGCGGATGAGCGATCGGCGAGAGGGCTGGTCGATGGACATGCATACGCCTTTCTGCCAGGAGGGGCGCGAGAGCGTCCGCCACTAGATTTCTTCACGGTTCGTTGAAGTTACGTTCCGCCTGCCGTATGTTACTTCATCGGAGAATGAAGTTATGCGGATCGCAGGGACGGAAGATCGAGATGAGCATCAACGGCACCTGGCAGTTCTCCGTGGACTCGCCCAGAGGCGAGCAGACCTTCTCGGCGACGTTAGCGGCCGACGGAGAACGGTTGAGCGGCACGATAACCGGCCCGCAGCCCGGTCTGGACATCACCGAGGGATCGGTGCACGACGGCGAGGTCACCTGGCTGGCACGCAAGGCGATCATGGGTATGAACATGCGGTTCACCGGTCGGCTGGAGGGTGATGAGCTCTCCGGCAAGGTGAAGGTCGGTTCGCTGGGCGCTTTCCGCGCCCGCGCGCTGCGCACGGCTGGCGGCGGAAGCGCTCCTGCGACGGCCGAGCCGACCCTGATGAGCCCTGACGTACGGGCCAACCCTTATCCGTTGTACGCGCGACTGCGGGAGGAGAGCGTCGTGCACCCCGTTCCGCACCCGATGGGAACCACAATCTGGCTCGTCACCGGGTACGACGAGAGCAGAGCCGTACTCAACGACACCCGTTTCTCCAAACACCCCCGGCACGCGCCGCAGTGGATGCGCGATCTCGGCGTGACCTCCGAGTTCGCGGGCCCGACCGGCGTGAACATGCTCAACAGCGACCCACCCGACCACACCAGGCTGCGGCGCCTGGTGAGCAAGGGGTTCACACACCGTCGTGTGGTGGCCCTGCGACCCCGCGTGCAGGAGATCGCCGACGAGCTGATCGACCGGATGGCTCCGCTCGGACGGGCTGACCTGATCGAGGAATTCGCCTACCCGCTGCCGATCACCGTGATCAGCGAGCTGATCGGCGTGCCGGAAGAGGACCGGTCCGACTTCCGATCCTGGAGTACTGTTCCGCGGCTACGCCGAGGTGCCGGTGACGTTCGCTTCCTGATCTCCGTCCACTGGGATCGGTAGCGGGTCGGTGAGCAGGCGCTGGATGATCGGGGCGACCAGGGCGACGATCGTCTCGGGCGAAGCGGAGGTCAGCGGTTCGATGCGCAGCTGATGGCGGGTCACGGCGACGCCGACGAGCTGGGCGCTGATGAGACCGGCTCGCACTCGGGCGTCCGGTAGATCCAGGTGCCTGGCCAGCGACGGCGTGAACTCGGTCTCGATGAAGTCGCGCAGCAGGGCCGCCGGCTCGGGGTCGACCACCGCCATCCTGACCAGGGCCGCCACCCGGTCTCCCGGCTCGTTGTTCTCGTTCACCTGGAGGAACCTGCGGACCAGGCGCTCCCCGAAGTGCTCCAGTCCGTCCGCCAACAGCTCCGCCACAGGATCACGAATCGTTTCGTGCCTGTTCAAGATCGCGTCGTAGAGCCCCTGCTTGCTGCCGAAGAAGTAATGGATCATCGCGGTGTCGACGCCGGCGTCGGCCGCTATCGCCTTGATGGTGCTGCGCTGGAAGCCGTCGGCGGCGAACCGTTCCGCGGCCACCTCCAGGATGCGCTGCCGGTTGACCGAACCGCTACGCCAACGGCCGCGCCTGCCGGCACCCGATCCTCCCTGCACACGTCCACCTTACCGCCCCCGAAATTTCCCATCTCCCACTGAAGTACGGAGCACTATGGATGGCAACCATCGCGTCCTGGTGGTCGGCGGAGGGCTGAGCGGTCTCGCCACCGCGACCTTCCTCGCCCACTACGGCGCCCCCTGTCTGCTCATCGAGCGAAGAACCACCACACCACGGACCTCGCGCAACGAACGGCTCAGCGCACGAGCCATGGAACTGCTGGACGGCCTCGGCCTGCGGGAAGCCGTCTCTGAGACCGGATTCCATCCCGACGCGCTCGGCGACATGCTTCGTACCGACACCCTGGCGGGGGAGGAGCTCGGCCGCACCTCGCAGCCATGGGTGCCGGTTCCGCCAGAGATCAGCCCGTTCCAGCCGGTCTGCTGCAACCACACGTGGCTGCGTGACCTGCTGCGTCAGCGCGCCGTCGAATGCGGCGTCGAGATCTGGCTGGGCGCTGAACTGACCCGCCTGTGGCAGGACACGGAGGGGATCGTCGCTACCGTACGGCGAGCCGGAGAGCTCATCGAGGCGCGGGCGGCATATGTGGTGGGCGCCGACGGACCGCACAGCACCGTCCGTGGACGGGCCGGAATCGAAACAGAAGGGCCGGGCACCATCGCCCACCAGTACGGCGTGCGCTTCCGCGCCGACCTGAGCGGCGCGATCCGCGGACGCCACTTCGCCGGCGCGCACCTCGACCGGGTGGGAGGAATCCTGCTGGCGGAGACCGAACCCGACATGTGGTCGCTCATCCGGCCGGTCGCGCCCGGGCATGGCCCTGACCTCGCCGAGCTGATCCGGACCGCGGCCGGCCTGCCGGAGCTGGAAGTCACCGTCGAAGACACCTTCACTCTGCCGATCACGCTGCTCAACGCCGACCGCTATACCCAGGACAACGTCGCGCTCATCGGCGATGCGGCCTGCTCGATGCCGCCCACGCCAGGGATGCACGCCTCCACCGTTTTGCCTGACGCGCAGAACCTGGCCTGGAAATTGGCCTTGATTCTGGCCGGCGCGGCAGGTCCCGCCCTGCTCGGCACATACGACACCGAGCGGCGTCCGCTGGGACAGATCGCTCTCACCGACGCGATCGCCAGGGTCGGCATGATCTCTCCTGCGGAAGACCTTCCCGACCGGATCACCCAGGAGTTCGGTGCAGTGTACCGATCGACGGCGGTGATGCCCGCCGAGGAGGCTCCCGGCGACTTCGCGCACCCGCTCGTCTCGGCCGGCCTTCCGGGCACGCGAGCGCCGCATCTGGAGACCAGGGCCGGGTCGATCCTTGATCTGTTCGGCCGGACATTCGTGTGCCTGACCGACTCTGACAGCCAGCGCTGGGCGAGCGCGGCCGAGGAAGCCGCAGCCCGGCTGGGCGTTCCGCTCACCGCACCGCGGTTGGACACCGACCTGCCGCAGGCCGCCAGGTCGTGGGCGAAGGCATATGGCGTGACCACCGGCGGCGCTGCGCTCATTCGGCCTGACGGCGTCGTGGCCTGGCGGGCCCCCGCCATGGGTTCGTCCCCCGAACGCGAGATCGAGCACGTTCTCCGCCGGATTCTGAGCAGGGGAGATCAGTCATGACCTTGCGCGTGATCGTGGCCGGTGCCGGTCTCGGTGGCCTCACCTTGGCGCACGGGCTACACCGAGCATCTGTGGACGTGATGGTCTACGAACGTGATCAGGGACCCGCCGTCCGCGCCCAGGGCGCCCGCTTCCACATCGACGACCGCGGAATCCGGGCCTTGCGTGCCTGCCTTCCCCCGGCGCAGTTCGAGCTCTTTCATGCCACCCTGGGTGGGTCCAGCGACAAAATCCTCGTGGTCGGCGACGTCGACGGCCGGCTCGAAATCCTCGGCTCGAACTCCTTCACCGGCGCCGAAGGCAGACCCGACCAGGTACGGTCAGGCCGTCCGGCGAGCCGGCGACTGCTGCGGCAGATACTCCTCCACGGGTTGGAGGGGCACGTCGAGTTCGGCAAGGAGGTCGTCCGCCACGAACGACTCCATCAAGGCGTACGCGTATATTTCGCCGATGGCACCCGCGCCGAGGCGGATCTCCTCGTTGCGGCCGAAGGCGTCGGCTCGGCTGTACGCCGCCAGTACCTTCCGCACGCGGAAGTGGTCGACACCGGGGTGCGCTGGCTCGGCGGCAAGACTCCGATCACCCCTGGCCTTCGGCAGACGGGGCTCCTCGCTCTCCTCGGGAGCAGCTTCACCATCACCGATCTGGGCGAGGTCGGCATGGTGCTCGCGGCCATGCGTTTCAGCGAACCACCCGTTCAGGCGGCGGCGCGGCTGGTGCCCGGACTGGATCCGGGAGACATCGACGACTTCCTCATGTGGGCGCTGATCCCGCCACGGGAAATGCTCGGTGATGCGGCCCTCGCCTCCCACACCGTCAGCGGTGAGAGGCTCTGGCGGCAGGCACGCCCCTTGGTGGAGGAGGCTCATCCGAGCCTCCGGCTGGTCGTCGAACAGGCTTGGCCCGAACAGACGTACTACTTACCCCTGGCCGCCTCGATTCCGGTCGCCGCCTGGCAGCCAGGACCCGTCACCCTGCTGGGCGACGCCATCCACGCCATGCCGCCCAACCGCGGCTCCGGTGCCAACACCGCGCTGCAGGACGCCGAGCGCCTGTGTGCGCGGCTGATCGACGTCGACCGAGGTGAGCGGGACCTTCTTGAGGCCGTGGCGGCCTATGAAAAGGACATGCGACGCGACGGCTTCGAGGCCGTCAACGCCTCGATGGAAGCCCTCTCCGGCTTTCTCAAGGACTGACCACTGGTTCGCCGAAGGGTGGTCCGGAGGACGACACGGCATCCTGAAGGAGCCCGAGCAGGAAGAGCCGGCGCCGCTCCGCCGGGAGAAGGCCGAGCTGGTCAAGCAGCACGCCAATCCGGCTCGGCGCCCGGCCGATCTTCGCGCCGCCCGCGCACCGCTCGGCGGAGATCTCGTACTTCTGCACGTTCTCCGAGGCCGCCGCCTACGTCTGCCCGGACGACGAGCACCGGGCCTGCGCCCCCGACACGCCCCCGCTCGTCCTCGGCGAGCTGCCCGGGCGCGATCCCGTCGAGCTGCCCGATCCCGACACGGGTGACGTGGCGTTCCTGCAGCTGTCGGGCGACAGCACCGGCCTGCCCAAACTGATCCCGCGCACCCACGACGACTACATCTACAGCTTCCGCGCCAGCGCGGAGATCTGCGCACTCGGGCCCGGCGGCGTCTACCTGTGCGCGCTGCCCGCCGCGCACAACTTCCCGATGAGCTCGCCCGGTGTGCTGGGCGCGCTCCCGATCTCGTGGAGAAGCCGACGATCACCGCCTGGGCCGAACTGCTGGGACGATCGTCATGACGGGGACTCCGTGGCGCCTGGGACCAGATTTCCGGCATCGAGTGGCCGCGTTGGTGGAACCCGAGCGCGGGGGGCGCGTGCGACGGCGTCGGGACGGTGCGTGGGCCCTAGCCTGATACCCAGTAGCCTGCGGCCATGACTGGGATCCTGAGGCTGACGCCCGATGATGCGTTGGCGATGCTGCTGGAGGGCAACCAGCGCTTCGTGGTCCGCACGGCCGGGCACGTGGCCGGCACCGAGGTGCTGGGCAGCATCGAGTTCGGGGTGAGCGTGCTGGGCTGCCCGCTGGTCGTGGTCCTGGGCCATGAGTCGTGCGGAGCCATCGCGGCGGCCTGCGCCGCCGCCGACGGCGGCAGCACCCCGGCCGGGTTCGTCCGTGACGTCGTCGAGCGGGTGATGCCGAGCGTGCTGGCGGCCCGCGCCGCCGGACACGATCAGGGCGAGCAGATCCTGCATGAGCACATCCGGCACAGCGCCGGCCTGCTGCTGGAGCGCTCGCGCGTGCTGGCCGAGCGGGTGGCCGATGGCCGCCTGGCGCTGGTGGGCCTGTCGTACCGGCTGGCTGATGGCAGTGCGCGGCTGGTCGCAGCGCATGGCCTGAGCAGGGCTGCGGTCTAGACACGCGTGCGGGTGGCGGCCCCGGATTGCCTGGGCGAGCAGGGCATTGCACGTGCTCGGGCACGAGGGCTGGGCCCCGAATGGGTGGTGGCGCTGCCGGCTGATCTACCTTGCGCGGGCGTGGCACCGGAGCGTCATTGATGACGGTCGCGTCGCTGCGCACGGAATGCGGCGGCATACAGCAGCGGAAGGATGGCGAGGATGACGGCAAGACCAGGTGACATCGACAGTGCGGCCGTGGACAGGGCGGCCGTGGACAGGACGGCCATCGACAGGGCGGCCGGGGTGCTGCGCGGCGGAGGTCTGGTGGCCTTCCCGACCGAGACCGTCTATGGGCTGGGTGCCAACGCCGCCGACGGCGCCGCCGTCACGCGCGTCTTCCAGGCCAAGGGGCGTCCGCCCTCCCACCCGCTGATCGTCCACCTCGCCGGCGCGGAGCAGCTGGGCGGCTGGGTGGCGGACGTGTCCGCCCCCGCGCGGCTGCTGGCCGAGCGGTTCTGGCCGGGGCCGTTGACGCTGGTGCTGCGGCGCGGCGGCCGGGTGCCCCTGGAGACGACCGGCGGCCTGGAGACGGTGGCCGTGCGCGTGCCCGCCCATCCTGTCGCGCTCGCGCTGCTGGCGGCCTTCGGCGGCGGCATCGCGGCCCCGTCCGCCAACCGCTTCGGCTCGGTCAGCCCCACCACGGCCGCCCACGTCCGCGCCGAACTCGGCGACGCCGTCGACGTCGTGCTGGACGGCGGGTGCTGCCAGGTCGGTGTCGAGTCGACCATCGTCGACGCCACGGGCGAGGCCCTGAGCATCCTGCGGCCAGGCGGAGTGACGCGCGAAGACCTGCAAGCGGCACTGGGGCGCCCGCTCGCGGTCCCCGCGACAAGCCACATCCGGGTGCCCGGCCAGCATGCCTCGCACTACGCGCCGCGGGCCCGGGTCGTCCTGGTCGAGCCCGACAAGGTGATCGCCGAAGCGGAACGCGCGCAGGAATCGGGGCGCCAGGTGGGCGTCCTGCTTCCTCCCGCCTTCGCCGACGCCGAGGTGAAAGCGCACGCCGTGGTGGCGCTGCCCGTGTCGATGCCCGCCTACGCGCGCGAGCTGTACGCCTTCTTGCGCGAACTCGACCAGCGAGGCTGCGACCTCATCATCGCGTCCCCGCCGGCGGAGCAGGGGATGGGAGCCGCGATCGCCAACCGGCTGCGCCGGGCCGCAGGACCTCGGCCCGCGGTGTGAGCGGGATGCGCGCCCGCAAGCGGTGGTGCTCGTCTTGAAATGGCTTCGGATCGGAAACCGGGGCGCCACGCGGGGTCAACCATCCGGGCGTGAGCTGGTGACACTTCGGAGATCACGGCGGGTGTCGCGGCGGTTGGCGTGCACACTGGTGATCGTGACGGTCGTCAGGACCACGATGATGACGCCGAGTGAGACCAGGGTGGGGATGTCTGGGACCGCAGGCCAGATGCCGTGCGCCCAGTGCAGGAGGAGTTTGATCCCGATGAAACCGAGAATGACGCCGAGCCCGTGGTTGAGGTGCCGTAGCTTCTCCAGCACGCCCAGCAGCACGAAGTACAGCGCTCGCAGGCCCAGCAGGGCGAAGGCGTTGGTGGCGAAGACGAGGAAGGGGTCTTCGGTCACGCCGTACACCGCGGGCACCGAGTCAACCGCGAAGACGATGTCGGTGGCGAACACGGCCACGATGGCCAGCGCCAGCGGGGTCAGGGCGCGTCGGCCCTGCTCGTGGACCATCAGGCGAGGGCCGCGGTAGTCGCCGGTGACCGGCATGAAGCGCCGCAGCAGGCGGACCGAGCGCATCGAGGAGATGTCCACCTCCTTCTCCTTGCCGCTTAGCGCGTCGGCGAGGATCTTCCCGGCGGTGACGATCAGGATCGCGCCGAACAACAGGAACGCCCAGGTACCTCTCTGCAGCGCTGCCGCGCCCAAGGCGATGAAGACCGCACGCAGCGCCAGTGCCCCGATGATGCCGTACAGCAGCACCCGCTGGGCCAGCTCGCGGGGCACCGCGAAGGCCGACAGCAGCAGCATGAACACGAACAGGTTGTCCACCGACAGCGACTTCTCCACCACGTACCCGGTGTAGAACTCCACCGACGCCTGCGATCCGAACGCACGCCACACATAGACGCCGAACAGCAGAGGAAGCGCCAGGTAGAAGACCGACCAGCCGACCGCCTCCCGCATCCGCACCTCATGCGGCCGCCGCGTCACGAGGAAATCCGCGCCCAGCAGCAGCGCGAGGCAGCCAACGGTGATCGCCCACAGCTGCGGCGATCCGATCGTCTCCAGCGGAGCAGCCGTCATCAGACTGGTGGGGGCGGGCATGGAACCTCCTCGAACGCGACAGGGCTGTCCGAGGTCTCCTTCGCCCACGACCGTGCGGGGCGGCCGCCCGGGGACGAGGTCACGCCCGTACTGACCGGGCCGGCTCTTGGGAAGTACTCCCCTCGCCCTTCCAGGCTAGGCGAATCCCCTGGTCAGCTCCACTTCGGCGGCTCCCGTGGTGATCGTCAAGCGTTTGACCGGCGCCGCGATCCGGGCCGATAGTGGAAGGAGCACGCAAGGGGAGTACCCGCCATCCGGCATCCCGGTCGTCATCACGGTCTGCACGCCTGGACAGGCCCGGCGGGATGGCCCTCTGCCATCTTGCTCGCGGCCTGGCCGACGCGGCTGCAGAGGCGGAGGGTGTGGGAAGACCTTCGTCCTCATGGCCGCATCTCCAGGCGAGGCCGAGGGGGAGTGCTTATGTCGATCAGCGTGCTGCTTGAGATCTTGGCGGGTATCTTGCTGCTTTTTTCCGTGATCATCAGCGCCGCTGCGCTGTGGGTTCCACCGCGACGGTCCCACGCCGCCGTCCGCCGCCGCGCCGCCTCCCGCGGGCAGCCTGTCGAGGACCGCCCGGATTGGCCGGGAAGGCGTGGCTGAGAAGAATTCCGAGCCTGTCAACCTGGCGAAGTGCCCACCGGACCGCCAGCAGCCGGGGGTTAGATGCCCACTCAAAACTGGCTCTCCCTCAGCCAGCGGGGACCGTCTCGCCGAGGAATCGGATCAGCAAGTCAGTTACCACCGCAGGTCGCTCCAGGCTGGGCAGGTGGCCAGCCCAGGGCAGTTCGAGGTGGCGGGCGCCGGCGATTCGTTCCGGCAGGCCGACGGCGATCTCTCGGAAGTCAGCGAGATCGTGCGCTCCCGACACAGCCAGGCAAGGGGCTGTGATCCGCGCCAGGTCGACCGGCGCGGCGGTCGAGGCGAACTTTGCTGCCGCATGCGTCTCGACCGCATGCCGGCACATCTGCCGGACCTGTTCCCGAACTTCTCCGCTGGCTTCAGGGCCCAGCCACGTCGTGACGTTCAACTCGACGGCCCCAGCGATGTTGCCCGCCGCCAACAGCGCGTTCTTCCGCTCGGTGAACGACCGCAGTTCAGGGCCCGGCACGTGTCCGGGCATCGCGGAACAGAGCAATGCCACGGCAGTGACCGCCTCCGGCCGTGTCGCCGCCACCTCCAGCGCGACCTCGCCGCCGTGGGAGGAGCCGACCAGGGCAACTCGTTCGAGGCCCAGATGGTCCAGGAGGTCGGCGACGTCTGCGGCATCGCGGTACGGCCGGTCCGCCACCGGGGAGTCGCCAAACCCCCGGAAGTCGCACCACACCACGTAATAGCCCGCGTCACGCAGGGCCGGCCATTGCGGGGCCCACATGTGCCGATCGCACACCGCCGAATGCAGCAGCACCAGAGCAGGACCATCCCCCGACGAATCGTAACAGAGAGTCATCTAGCGCACGGTAGCCGGACCGGCCCCGACGGACTACCGACACGCCGACACGACCAACTCCTCAGCGCCGAGCCATTAGCCCGTCATTTATCCAGCTTGATACGGACTTGTGGCCCCACTTTGCGGTGGGCATATCGGCCCCGCAAGCGGCGCGATGCCCGCTCCGTCGTCGAGCACCTCGAGCACGGCCTCGCTGTTGCGTCGCACGGTGACGATGACGGTGCTGTCGGCATGCCGCTCGGCGTTGTCCAGCAGGTTGGTGAGCATGCCGGCCGGTTGGACACCAGCAAGTCTGCGGCGGCCAGGCGTGCGATCGTGCACGGACGAGATTTCGGTAGGGGCCAATGTTCCCGGGCGCCGCGGTCAGCTCTGGTCGATCACGGCGAGGACGGTCTTGCCGGTGGCGCTTCCGCTGTCGATGCACCGGTGCGCCTCGGTGGCCTGTGCCAGCGGCAGTTCCCGGGACACGCTGATTTTCAGTTTTCCGGAGTCGGCCAGCTCGGCCAGGTGTTCCAGGCCGCGGTAGTCGGGTTCGACGATGAGGGGCGCCACCCGCAGGCCGCGCTCGGCCGCCTCCTGCGAGACGTCCAGCCCGCGCGGCAGCGGGATGAGCAGTCCCCCTTCGGCCAGCACCTCCAGCGAACGGCGGCGGGTCTCGCCACCGACGAGGTCGAGCACCACGTCCACGGCCTCGACGGCCTCCTCGAACGCGACAGCTGTGTAGTCGATGACCTCATCGGCTCCCAGTGAACGCACGAAGTCGTGTTTGGCGGCGCGGGCGGTGCCGATCACGTACGCGCCCCGCGCCTTGGCGATCTGCACCGCCAGATGGCCGACACCGCCCGCCGCCGCGTGAATCAGCACGCACATGCCGGGTCCCACCTGAGCGGTGTCGACCAGGGACTGCCAGGCGGTCAGTCCCGCCAGCGGCAGCGCCGCCGCCTCCGCGTGCGACAGGCGCGCGGGCTTGCGGGCGACCTGCCGCGAGCGCACCGCGACGAACTCGGCGTACGTGCCGGCACGGTGCGGGAAGTTCGGCATGCCGTACACCTCATCGCCCGGCTGGAAGCGGGTCACGCCGTAGCCGATCTCCGCCACCACACCCGACAGGTCCCAGCCGGGGATGAACGGCGGCCGGCCCACTTGGGGGGCGAAGCCGCCGCCGGCGCGGGTCTTGCCGTCGATCGGGTTGACCCCGGCGGCATACACCCGTACCAGCACCTCGGTGACCCCCGGCTCGGGCCGGGAAACCTCAGTGAGCTGCAGCACCTCCGGCCCGCCGTAGGCGTGCTGGAGGATCGCCCGCATGGTCGCCGTCATGACGTACTCCTTCTTTGGGCCCTTCGGCCGAGCCGAATCGAGGTGTGGGCGGCGATCTCGCACCGGCCCGCTACCGATCGGTGTGGGGAAGTGGCCGGGCACAGCCGCCATTGATGTCGCCGGAGACCGGACGCCCGGTGCCGATGGTCCACCCGCATGGACCAAGAATTCCACGGGAGCGTGGACACACCCCCGCCATATCCTCCGTGTCTCGGGAAGTGACTCTCCCGGGTGAGCCCAGCATTCAGAACCTCCGCCGGGATAGGCAGCGGGGCGCACCTGGGGCGAGATGAACACGGGAGCGTCCTCCGGCAGCGGCAGCAGCTGCAACTGCAGCCCGTGCTCCAGAACCTCCCGGTGGAAACGGCACAGTCCGATCTCCCAGACCGGGCCGTACCAGAACTGGTCGGCCACCAGCCGACCGCCGATGTAGGCGCGGCCCACGTCACCGACCCGGTCCAGCCTGAGCAGCACTTCCTCCTCGTCCGTCAGAGGCCAGCCACAAGTGCGGGAGAGCCGCCGTGGTACATGTAATAGCCCTGCCACACCGACCCGCTGCCCAGCTTGACCAGCGCCAGGGCGGCGATGTCGCGGGCCGCCACGACGGGGGGCGGTGGTAGGAGGTGTACATGCCGCCGCCCAGTTCACAGGTTGGCGAACGGGTAGCGCGCGAGATGGTCCTCATCGGAAGTCGCCGCCGCGGTGGTCCGCGCCGATCGAGTCGTCGTCCGGGCCCGTGCCGAAGAAGAGGTGGGCCCGGCTCTGCTGTGGCCAGCCGTCGTGAGCGTTGTCCCACGCGGCCTCCGGGTAACCGCCGAACAGGGGGAATCACCTCATCCGGCGGAAGCCGTGCGTGCCTCCAACCGGTGGCGGTCCGCAACGGAGCGTCGATGCCTGCCGCCCTGGCGACGCGCTTGAGCGTGAGGAGATGCTCCGGCTGTCGTACAGCTCGTTCTCCACCTGAACCGCGACTATGGGCCCCCATGCCGGCGGGTCAGGCCGGCGAGCTGAGCCCCGATCTGCTTGAACCACGGCCGGACCAGCTCGAGGTAGCGAGAATTGTCGGTTCGTGGCGTGCAGTCCACGTCGAGCTCCAGCTCGGCGCACATGGTGACGGAGCGCTTGCCCGCCCGGCTCGGATACCGCGAGTTCACCGTGATCGCGTCGCGGTGATGGGGAAGATCGCCAAGTCGGAGATGCCCCTCGACGGGAGGAGGGATCCCGCGTGGGACGCAAAATACTACTAGTCGCATGGTAAGGGTCTGCCGTGGCGTAAGCCGGCGGCCGGGGGCGGTGTGAAAGTTTCAGGCGCGGTCCGCTCGCCGCCTCGGAATGTTCGTCGCAGTTCGGGCCGGGTCGAGGGCAGAGCGGCAGTCGCGCCACGAAGGGTCGGAGGGATTGAGGCCTTGACGGCCGAAGTTCACACTTTTACCCTGCAGTCGTTATATCGATTTAATACTCCACGCCCCCCAGGAGCTCCTCGATGAGTCCCGCCCGATTAGCTCTCGCGATCCCCGGCCGCCCCGATGCGCGCCTTCCCTGCCACTGCCCCCTTGCCCGCCCGGCCGCAGATCGGCATGGGACCTCTCGATCACGGGCCGGTCGCTGCGGCGACACTCGCCGACGTTTCGCTGAGCTGGAGTTTCCTGAGGCCGGAGGCTCCCATATTCGGGGCGGCAGGACATGCCCCGAGTCGACTTCCGCGTCTGCCGCGAAGCCGGCCCGATCGCCGCGGTAACCGACAGCACGCACTGCCTCGACGCCGCCGGCTCGCCCGGCTCCAGGATTCGCCACATCGCTCCGAGTGCCAGGACAAGAGCTGTGGGAGCGCTCCAACGCCACCTTCCGGAGTGAAACGTTTCATAGCGCGTGCTCCGCGCAATCCCGCTGACGCGGCCAACCACATGAGGAGCGGCGACGGCCGCTACGAGCCTTCGCTCAAAGGGAGCCTCCAACGCCACAGGCCTGTCCGCCATGCCATCCGCCATGCCATCCGCCATGCCATCCGCCATGCCATCCGCCATGCCATCCGCGGGGACAGCCGCCGGCCCCGCGTCGGCAGCCGCTGTGATCCCTGCTTCTGACCCCTGTTCCGGCCATCGCGGGATCCGGGCCGGGATGGAGAGCCCCTCGCAGAACCCCCCACACGAGGAGTCGAGATGTGGATCCGAAAACGTACCATCCTCCGGTTGAGCGGCGTCGGCGCGCGCCGGTCCCACTGGACGCGAGGGACGGCGGCGCGTGCCGCCCTGGTCGCGACAGTCGTGGCGGGTTTTTTCACCGCGCTCACCACCACGTCCGCGGCGGCCGGAGCCGTCTACTACGTCGCCCCGAACGGCAACGACAGCGCGGCGGGAACGCAAACCGCTCCATGGGCCACGATCGCCCGCGCGCAAGCTGCCGCCCAGCCCGGGGACACGGTCTACCTCCGGGGCGGCACCTACACCTACACCCGCGCGAACAGCACCTGCGCGAGCCAGACGGCCAGAGTCGACGCGATCACCCTGAGCAAGAACGGCAGCTCCGGCAACCCGCTCCGCTACTGGGCCTATCCCGGGGAGAAGCCGGTCTTCGACTTCTCCCGCATGACGGACAACTGCCGGATCAAGGGATTCAGCGTCACCGGCAGCTACGTCCACCTGAAAGGGCTGGAAGCCAGGGGCGTGCCGCAGAACAACAAGCAGAACGCCGAGTCCTGGGGGATCTGGGTTTCGGGCAGCAACAACGTCTTCGAGTTGATCGACACGCATCACCACATGGGAACCGGCCTGTTCATCAACGGCGGGGGCGGCAACCTGGTTCTCAACTCCGACTCGCATGACAACTACGACCCGAACAGCTCGGACGGGCCCGGCGAGAACGCCGACGGTTTCGGCGCGCACTACACTCCGGCCGGCCGTCCCGCGAACGTGTTCCGGGGCTGCCGCGCGTGGTGGAACGCCGATGACGGTTACGACCTCATCTCCACCTACTCGCCCGTGACCATCGAGAACTCGTGATCCTGGCGCAACGGCTACCTGCCGGGGACGACGACGCCTTCCGGCAACGGCGTCGGGTTCAAGGTGGGCGGCTTCGGAGCCGAGTACGACGCCGGCGCGGTGAAGCACACCGTCCGCTTCTCGGTGGCCTTCCTCAACAAGGCAGCCGGCTTCTATTCCAACCACCATCCGGTGGCCAACGACTACTTCAACAACACCAGCTACGGAAACCGCCCGGACTTCAACATGCTGGGAATCGACTCACGCGGCGCCGCCGTCGGCCGGGGCAACCTGCGCAACAACATCGCCTACACGGGCACGCTGACGTCGAACATGGCCGGCACCAGCTCGGCGTACAACTCCTGGGACCTGGGCGTCACCTTGTCGGACTCCCAGTTCCAGAGCGTGTCGACCACCGGCTGGGACGCGCCCCGCCGGGCGGACGGCAGCCTGCCCACGCTGCCCCACCTGCGCCTTGCCGCGACCAGCACGCTGATCGACAAAGGCGTCGACGTCGGCCTGCCCTATACCGGGCGGGCACCGGATCTCGGCGCCTTCGAGCAGCCCGGGGACACTCCACCGGGGCAGCGTCACGAGGCGGAGACCGCGCCGGCGGTGTGTCAGGGCACGATCGACACGAACTGGGCCGGTTTCTCCGGAAGCGGTTTCTGCAACGGCGACAACGCGACCGGAGCCCACGCCCAGTTCACGGCGAACGCGTCCACGGCCGGCACGGCGACGCTCGGGATCCGGTTCGCCAACGGCGCCGGCGGTGCCAGGGCCGCCAACCTGGTCGTCAACGGGTCTACGGTGGCGGCGGTCTCGTTCGAATCGACCGGCGCCTGGTCGACGTGGGTCACCAAGACCGTGACGGTCCCGCTGACCGCCGGCTCCAACACCATCCGAGTGGATCCGACCACCACAGCCGGACTGCCCAACATCGACTACCTCGACGTCAACGCGTAGAACGCCAAACGAAAGGCAGCACCATGACCGGTACCTTACGGAGAACCGGGCTCATCGCCGCGGCATGGCTCGCCATGTCGGCCGCGGCGGCCGGTGTCACCCCGGCGGCGGCCGAACCCCTGGCGGCCCCCGGCACGCACTATTCCGCCGCGGACTACACCGCCAGTTCGTGGGCCGCTTACACGTCGGCCAAGGACACGCTCGCCCGACGTGGAGCCGACGCCCCTGCCCACGAGAGCCTCCAGAAGGCCGCTGATGGCCTGGTCATGGTCCGCGGCCTGAAGAAGCTGGTCGTCGACTACCGGACCCGCGCCGCCAGCAAGTACACAGGCGACTCCTGGGCGCCCTTCGCCAAGGCGCTGGCCACCGCGGACGGCGTCTCCGCCGACGCGTCGGCAACCGCGTCGGAGGTCGCCGCCGCGAAGACGGCGCTGACGACCGCCGCCGGCAACCTCGTGGCCGTCGACGAGGGGACGTTCCAGACCATCACCAACAATGTCTTCTGGAACGACACCACCGGCAACCCCATCTATTCGCAAGGCGGCGGCGTCTTCAAGTTCGGCGACACCTACTACTGGTACGGCGTGCACTACACCGGCGCCGAGTACTACCGGGCCAATCCGACGAGGAAGTACGACGGAGACGTCAGCTTCGTGTCGATCCCCGTGTACTCGTCCAAGGACCTGGTGAACTGGAAGTTCGAGAACCGCGTCGCCACGCGCTCCACCAGCGTCGGCAGCGGCGCCAACATGGGCGGCGCGGGCTGGGTCGGGCGGCTCGGTGTCTCCTACAACGAGAACACCGGCAAGTACGTGCTCGCCGTGCAGATGTGGCACACGGGCAAGGGCGGTCACGGTGTCCTGCTGTTGCAGGGCGACTCGCCGACCGACACCTTCGACTACGGCTACTTCCAGACCCAGATCACCAACTCGCCGACGACCGGCACCGGAGACCAGACCGTCTTCACCGACGACGACGGCAAGGACTACCTGATCTTCTCCAACCGCGAAGGGCGGTCGCGCGGCTTCGTGGCCAAGTTCCGCGAGTCCGACTCGCTGCGGATCGAGCCAGGCGTGGAGATCCGCCGCGGCGACGGTCGCGAGGGCAACGCCATGTTCAAGCTCGACGGCAAGTACTACCACGCGGCGTCGGACCTGCACGGCTGGAACACCTCTGTCAACTACGTCAATGAGTCGACCAGCAGCAACGTCCAGGGCTCCTACAGCAGCGAGTACGTCCTTGCCGGCACCGAGATGGACTACAGCCACGTGACCCAGACCGGGTTCTTCGTGACGGTCAAGGGCACCAAGCAGAACACGGTGATCTACGCCGGCGACCGCTGGGCCGACTTCGCCTGGAACGGCATGGGATACAACCAGTGGGTGCCGATCACCAAGACCGGCGCGCGGCCACAGTTCCACTCGATGAGCCAGTGGCAGTTCAACATCACGACCGGAGAGTGGCGCGTCGGGCCGGCGAACAACTACATCCTCAACCCCGACATCCAGGCCGATCGCATCATCGTCTCCAGCGTGCGCGGATGGCGGAACCTCGGCGGTTCGGTGACCAACGTCAACGGTGGTGCGAACGGGTCTCGCTTCGCCCTCCAGGTGAGCAATAGCGGCGGCGTCGAGCAGCGGATCGCATCGGTGCCCGCCGGCACCTACACCCTGTCCCTGCACGCTCGGGGCAGCGCCGGACAGGTCGTGATAGCCGGCTCCAACGGCAGCCAACGCACCCTGAGCATCCCGTCGTCGAGCGGCTGGGCCAAGCGCGAGCTCACCGGCATCGCGCTGCCCAGCGGGGCCGCCACCGTCACCGTGCGGGCGTCAGGTTCGGGCGGTGCCATCGTCGACCAGCTCTCGCTCGTCAAGACCTCTCCCGACACGCCACCCCCTCCGGGGCGTCACGAGGCGGAGACCGCGCCGGCGGTGTGTCAGGGCACGATCGACACGAACTGGGCCGGTTTCTCCGGCAGCGGTTTCTGCAACGGCGACAACGCGACCGGAGCCCACGCCCAGTTCACGGCGAACGCGTCCACGGCCGGCTGACCACTCGGTGAGGCGGGTGTCCGCGGCACGGGGGTTATCGAGCTCCCTGCCGCAGGCCCGCCCCGCACGCCACGCTCCCCC